>CAXABH010000395.1:0-2218 GCA_963966925.1 uncultured Rhodobacterales bacterium | reverse complement strand
ATGGCAGGCATGATGGCACGCGGGATAAACACAGGCCTTGCAACAGACACAGGTGGCGGATCCAGCTTTTCAATGCTGCGCACAATGGCAGCGGCGTATGAAATCGCCCAACTGCGCGGCGTTGCACTGCACCCTGCGCAGCTTTTGTGGCTGGCAACATGCGGATCAGCACGGGCGCTGCACCTAGACGATCAGATTGGTAATATTGCCCCCGGCATGGCCACGGATCTGGTTGTGTTGGACTTGGCGTCAACCCCCGCGATTGCACAGCGCAGCGCGCGCGCCAAGGATATTTGGGAACAGGTTTTCCCAACCATCATGATGGGGGATGATCGTGCAATTGCGGCAACCTATGTGGCGGGAAATAAGGTTTAGGAACACCTAGCCCGCCAGTTTTATGGCAAGTCTGTTCTGATTTTCGATTAAATTGGGCAGATCCAGAGTTGCCATATTCCAATCACGCACGATTTGACGCCCCTCAACAAATAGGTGACGCACCTTATTGGGTCCTGCAACCACAAGGGCCGCTGGATCCCAGCTTCCTGCGCTTTCAATTCCACTCACATCCCACATTGCAATATCCGCACGCTTTCCAACGGCGACCCGCCCGCATTCAGGACGCCCCAAAACATCCGCGCCACCGCGGGTTGCTATCTCTAACGCCTCGCGCGCGCCCATCGCATCAGCGCCGTTTTGTACACGTTGCAACAACATCGTTTGACGCGCTTCATCCATCAGGTTGGCAATATCATTGCTGGCCGAACCATCAACACCCAGACCCACTTTTACACCCTGATCACGCATGGCACGAACTGGCGCGATACCAGAACCAAGACGACAATTTGAACAGGGGCAATGCGCAACACCTGTGCCAGATTTTGAAAATAAATCAATCTCTTGCCCATCTAACTTAACGCAATGGGCGTGCCACACATCATCGCCTGTCCACCCCAAATCCTCGGCATATTGACCCGGGCGACACCCAAATTTTTCCAATGAATAGGCGATATCCTCGTCATTTTCTGCCAAATGCGTGTGCAAAAACACCGATTTATCGCGTGCCAACAGTGCTGCATCGCGCATCAATTCGCGGCTGACTGAAAATGGCGAACAGGGTGCAACACCCACGCGGACCATAGATGATTCAGATGCATCATGAAATCTATCTATGACGCGAATACAATCATTTAGAATGTCTTCTTCATGTTCTACAAGAAGATCTGGCGGCAATCCTCCGTCGCTTTCCCCGATGCTCATCGCACCGCGTGTCGGGAAAAAGCGCAACCCAACTTCTGCCGCGCCTTCGATCGTGTCATCAAGGCGTGCGCCATTTGGGAACAGGTACAAATGATCCGAACTCATCGTGCATCCCGACAAGGCAAGTTCGCTTAATCCCAGCATGGCGGAAACACGCATCTCTTCGGGGCCAAAACCCGCCCAAATCGGATAGAGGGTTTGCAACCATCCAAATAGCAACGCATCCTGACCACCCGGCACTGCACGCGTCAACGACTGATAAAGGTGGTGGTGTGTGTTCACTAGGCCAGGCGTAACAATCGCATTTTGACCATCAACGATTTCTGCCCCTGCAGGCACCGGCAGGTTTTCACCAATCGCCGCGATAACCCCATCGCGCAGCAGAATATCATGCCCCCTCAATTCGCGGCGCGTATCGTCCATTGTTAGGATTGTATGCGCGTTTTTAATGATCCAGGATTTGCTCATTCTTGGGTCACCTCTTGTAATATAGACAGTGCTTGTGCGTGCAGTTCGACACTTGCAGCAGCCACGACACGCCCCCCCAAATGGGCGGGCCCGCCTGTCCAATCTGTGACGATGCCGCCGGCTGCTTGGATCACTGCAATGGGGGCTTGAATATCATAGGCATTTAAACCTGCCTCGATGACCAGATCAATTTGACCTGCCGCCAATAACGCATAGGCGTAACAATCCATCCCATAGCGCGTTAGACGCGTGCGCTGCGCAACGGCGTGAAAGGCGCTCTTTTCGATCTGATTTCCAACCTCGGGAAACGTGGTGAATATAGTTGCCTCTGACAGTGATTTCCCACTGCGAACCTGCAAGGCACCATCCCCATGTGGTCCCGACATCCGGGCAAAGCCCATCCCCCCCCAAAACCGTTCACCAATATAAGGTTGATCAATCATTCCAAAAACGGGCCCATGATCTATCTTCTCTAATGCGATTAACACACCCC
>CAXABH010000394.1:0-2242 GCA_963966925.1 uncultured Rhodobacterales bacterium | reverse complement strand
AAACCCCCAACCACAGTTGGGGAGGGGGTGGATCATTTCGTACGGTGGTATCGCGCCTATTATGGGATTTAACTGGTCATTCGCCCCGTTGGGCGATATGTGATGCAAAACGGCAAAGATCAGGTTTGGCATGACCCAAGACGATATTAATGCAATTGCGGCACGTGTGATTTCGATTGAGGCGGACGCGCTACATCAAATGGCGGGGGATTTGCCTGCCGATTTTGCAGGCGCGGTAGAAGCAATTTTGCAAACCAAGGGCCGCGTGATTGTCTCAGGTGTCGGCAAATCGGGTCATATCGGCAATAAGATTGCTGCAACCTTGGCCAGCACGGGAACACCCGCCAGTTTCGTTCATGCGACCGAGGCAAGCCATGGTGATTTGGGCATGGTGACGGCGGCAGATTTTTGTTTGCTGATTTCCAATTCGGGGGAAACATCCGAACTGCGCGATATTGTGGCCCACACCCGCCGCTTTGGTATCCCAATGGCGGCCATTTCATCAAAACCGAACAGCACGTTGATGCAGGCGGCAGATTACAAACTGGCGTTGACGCAGGCGCCCGAGGCCTGTTCCATCGGTATGGCGCCGACCACATCCACCACGCTGACCCTTGCCTTGGGCGATGCGCTGGCTGTTGCCCTGATGGAGCGGCGCGATTTTCAACCAGAAGATTTCAAGGTGTTCCACCCGGGCGGCAAATTGGGTGCGCAAATGGCGATGGTTGCACAACTGATGCACCGCGGCGATGCGCTGCCTATTGTTGATCATAAAACCCCAATGCAAGACGCCCTAATCACCATGACATCCAAGGGGTTTGGCATTGCTGTTGTCATCAAAGAGGGCGCGTTGTTGGGGGTGATCACCGATGGCGATTTGCGCCGTCATATGGACACTTTGATGCAGGCAACTGCGGGGGATATCGCGGGCCAAAACCCCGTCACAGTCACACCCGACATGTTCGCAGCCGAGGCATTGAACATTATGAATACGAAAAAAATCAGTGTGTTATTGGCGGTTGATGAAACCAACATGCCCATTGGCATCCTTCATATCCACGATTTATTGCGCGCAGGTGTTGCATGAAAACTGTTATCCTTATTCCCGCCCGCTATGCCTCAACCCGGTATCCGGGCAAACCGCTAGTGGAACTGACGCTGCCGGATGGGGCACGCAAATCTCTGATCCAGCTAAGTTGGGAGGCTGCGTGCCGTGTTAGCGGTGTCGACGCCGTGTATGTGGCCACAGATGATGCGCGCATTCGTGACGCCGCACATGCATTTGGCGCGGATGTGATCATGACATCAGAAACCTGTCGCAATGGCACCGAACGCTGCGCCGAGGCGTTGGCAAACGCCCACCTGGATGCTGATTTGATTGTGAATTTACAGGGTGATGCGCCGTTAACCCCCCATTGGTTTGTCGAAGATTTAATCGCCGCCATGAAACAGGATGGGACTGCGCAAATGGCAACCCCTGTGCTGCGCCTTGATCGTTTGACCTATGGCCATTTTACCACCGACCGCCGCGAAGGTCGTGTGGGGGGCACCACAGCGATTTTTGATAAAAACAACCACGCCCTTTATTTTTCAAAAGAAGTGGTGCCGTTTATGGATATCGATAAATGGCCTGCGGATGCGGAATTGCCTGTGTTCCACCATGTTGGGGTCTATGCCTATCGCCCCGCCGCCCTGAGCGCCTATATGTCATGGCCCGAGGGCACGTTGGAACGCCTAGAAGGATTGGAACAGTTGCGGTTTTTGGAAAACGGCGAAACCGTAAAATGTGTTGAGGTTGAAGGGCGCGGCCGTGTCTTTTGGGAGCTGAACAACCCCGAAGATGTGGCCCGTATCGAAGGAGTGATTGAGCAATGAGCACGCAAAAAACAGTGATGGTTGGGGATGTTCCCTTTGGCGGGGACAATCCGATTGCCTTTATCATGGGGCCGTGTCAGTTGGAAAACCGCGATCATGCGATGATGATGGCCGAACGCGTGGCAAATGCCTGTGCGCCCACGGGGTCAAAATTTGTCTTTAAAACCAGTTATGATAAGGCGAATAGATCCTCAATCACATCAGCGCGCGGAATCGGAATGGACGAAGGCCTGCGTATTTTGGCAGAAGTGCGCGACACCTTTGGATGTCCTGTCATCACCGACGTCCATGAAGTCAGTCATTGCGCCCCCGCAGCCGAGGTGGTGGATGTAATTCAAATTCCTGCCTTCCTATCGCGTCAAACGGA
>CAXABH010000393.1:0-2252 GCA_963966925.1 uncultured Rhodobacterales bacterium | reverse complement strand
TTCTTATTTGCGGGCACTAGGAAAAGATGGGGCGGCGCAATTGGATACTGATCTGCGGAAAAACGTCCCATACCGCTCTTTGTACGTGCAACCAGCAATCTTTCGGCATGGTCAATTGCTCTATTCGCCCACCTTGGACCCAACACAGCGACAATTTCTGCAAGATTCACGAATTAATTTCATTGATTTCATCGCGTCGCATTGAAGCTGACGCTCCAATGTCTATTTAATATAGCTGACAGCTGTGTTATGCACAGCGCTATTCTAATAATGGAGTGTTTCCTTGGGCAATAACCGTAATTTGGCCTTTTGGGTGGTCCTATTCCTGATGATCGTTGTTTTGTTCAACGTGTTCAGTTCTGGTTCAGGCGGCATGCAAAGCCGCGAAATCAGTTATTCAGAGTTTGTTGCAAACGTTGAAAATGGATCAATTGATGCCGTCACATTGGATGGTGAGAAGGTCAGCTTTATTGGCAGCGACAAACGTGAATATTATGAGATCCGTCCCGGCGATGCTGATGTGACCGATCTATTGATCCAGAACGAAGTGGCCATTCGGGCGGAACAGCAGGAAACATCTGGGCTGCAGGCGTTTTTGGTCAGCCTTCTGCCATTTCTTCTGCTGATTGGTGTGTGGATTTATTTCATGAACCGCATGCAGGGCGGTGGCCGTGGCGGCGCGATGGGCTTTGGCAAATCAAAGGCGAAACTTTTGACCGAAAAGCAGGGGCGTGTCACATTTGATGACGTGGCGGGCATCGATGAGGCCAAAGAAGAGCTGGAAGAAATTGTTGAATTCCTTCGCAACCCTCAGAAATTTAGCCGCCTTGGTGGTAAGATTCCCAAAGGTGCATTGCTTGTTGGTCCTCCAGGCACAGGTAAAACACTTCTTGCGCGCGCCATCGCGGGCGAGGCAGGCGTGCCATTCTTTACGATTTCGGGATCTGACTTTGTGGAAATGTTCGTTGGCGTAGGCGCGTCGCGTGTGCGTGATATGTTCGAACAGGCGAAAAAGAATGCGCCGTGTATCGTATTTATCGATGAAATCGATGCCGTTGGCCGTCACCGTGGTGCAGGCTATGGCGGTGGAAATGATGAACGCGAACAGACATTGAACCAACTTTTGGTCGAGATGGACGGCTTTGAAGCGAACGAGGGCGTTATTATCCTAGCAGCGACTAACCGCCGTGATGTTTTGGACCCTGCATTGTTGCGCCCTGGTCGTTTTGACCGTCAGGTAACAGTTCCAAATCCTGACATTAAGGGCCGCGAGAAAATTTTGACCGTACATGCGCGCAAAACGCCATTGGGTCCTGACGTGGATCTGCGATTGATCGCGCGTGGTTCACCCGGGTTTTCGGGCGCTGATTTGGCGAACCTTGTGAATGAGGCTGCGTTGATGGCTGCACGCGTCGGGCGTTCGGTTGTGACTATGGTGGATTTTGAAAACGCCAAGGATAAGGTCATGATGGGCGCGGAACGTCGCTCGATGGTGTTGACCGCCGATCAAAAGGAAAAAACCGCCTATCACGAAGCGGGTCACGCGATTGTGGGCCTTGCGCTGCCGCAATGTGATCCTGTGTATAAGGCGACGATTATTCCGCGTGGTGGCGCATTGGGAATGGTTGTGTCGTTGCCCGAAATTGATCGCCTGAACTGGCATAAGTCAGAATGCGAAGAAAAACTGGCTATGACCATGGCGGGTAAGGCTGCGGAAATCATCAAATATGGACCTGAAAATGTTTCAAATGGCCCAGCAGGTGATATTCAACAGGCCTCTGGTTTGGCCCGCGCGATGGTGTTGCGTTGGGGCATGTCGGACAAGGTTGGTAATATCGAT
This sequence comes from uncultured Rhodobacterales bacterium, assembly GCA_963966925.1. Lineage (GTDB taxonomy): Bacteria > Pseudomonadota > Alphaproteobacteria > Rhodobacterales > Rhodobacteraceae > HIMB11. Next base: position 412 of record CAXABH010000393.1, on the reverse strand, counting down.
TATTCCGAAGCGCACGAAGGCTATTCTGGCAACACAGCAGGGTTTTCAGTGTCTGCCAATACCAAGGAAATGATCGAGGATGAGGTAAAGCGCTTTATCCAAGAGGGGTATGATCGCGCCTATGAAATCCTGACAGAACAAAACGAAGAGTGGGAGCGTTTGGCCCAAGGGTTGTTGGAATATGAAACGCTAACAGGGGATGAAATCAAACGTGTCATGAAAGGAGAGCCTCCGCATTCAGACGATACTCCTGACGCAGATGATGGAAATGCGACTCAATCTGTTACAGCCATTCCCAAGACCAAGCCAAAAGCAAAGGGTGGGATTGCACCTGAAACCAGCTAACCTAGGCTAACGTTTAAATAATATCACCCCCGTTGTTGCAGCGGGGTTTTTTTATTTTGATCGTGCG
>CAXABH010000392.1:0-2268 GCA_963966925.1 uncultured Rhodobacterales bacterium | reverse complement strand
TCACAAGTCGATACATTTAAGAAACTTGCAGATGTAACGGGGCTGGTTATGACCAAACTGGATGGGACGGCAAAGGGGGGCGTTTTGGTCGCATTGGCAGATAAGTTTGGCCTGCCCATCCATGCAATTGGTGTGGGTGAACAGATTGATGATCTGGCACCCTTTGACCCAGAGGAGTTTGCCAAAGCGTTGACGGGGCTGGAATAAATACAGATGGCTGAGTGGGTCTATGCGGTTGAGGGGACAGAAACAGGGCACTCAATCGCTTTAGCACTCGCGCTTTTGGCGGCATTCCTGCATGCTGTTTTTGGTGCTTTGCAAAAAGGGCGTCATGATCCATGGCTGTCGCGCGGCGCGATGGATTTTGGATACGCAACAATGATGATCCCTGTGGCGTTGCTATTGGTTCCCGCACCTGAACCTGCGCTATGGCCAATTTTGTTTGGGGCATGGGTTATTCATACGCTTTACAAGGTGCTGCAAGGGTACGCCTATGTGAAAGGCGCCTATACAGTTGTCTATCCAGTTGTTCGTGGGACTGGGCCACTATTCACCGTTTTTGGGGCCTATTTAATTTTTGGGGAAACCTTTAGCACATCGCAATGGTTTGGTATGTTGGTGTTGTTGTGTGGTATATTCGGATTGGCCGTTTATAACTTTGTGTTTTTGGAAACCAACCGAGACACATTTGTGCCAGCATTGGCATTTGCTATTGCCACGGGATTATTCGTCGCGCTTTATACCACTTATGATGCCTATGGAATTCGCGCAGCAGAGAACCCATTTACATTTTTAGTCTGGTTTTTTGTGGTTGATGGCGTGATCTTTCCCATGATTGCAGCAATCAGATGGTGGGGTATGCAGGACCGCCCCGCACTTGGTCCGTTGGTTTTGCGGGGGTATGTCGGTGGTTTTGTCGCAATTCTAAGTTTTGGATCGATCATGCTGGCAACACGTCTGGACAAAGTCGGTGAAGCCGCCATATTGCGGGAAACATCGGTCGTCTTTGCCGCGTTGATTGGCTGGCTGGTGCTAAAAGAAAAGGTAGGGCCGCGCAGAGTCATGTTGATGTGTTTAATTGCACTGGGCGCGGTGATTGTGGAATTAGGTGGATAAGATGAGCGAACAAAAGCAAAATAATCAAATGCTGAAAACGATTTTAGAAACGTTGCCAGTGGCAATTTTCTTTCTGACCTACATCTTTTTTAAAAATGAAGTCGTCGAATTTGCTGGACAAGAATATACAGGGTTCGTTCTGGCAACTGCAATTTTTGTTCCTTTTCTTTGCCTATCCACAGTGATCGGCTGGCGCCTGTTTGGTGAGGTGTCCAAGGTTCAACTACTAACGCTTGTTCTGGTGCTGGTTTTCGGCGGATTGACAATTTTCTTAAACGACGAACGCTTTTTTAAGATGAAGCCAACATTGGTTTATGTCTTGTTTGGGGGTGCGATTTTGGTTGGATTGTTACAAGGCAAATCCTACTTAAAATCGATTTTGGGCAGTTCGGTTCCCATGCAGGACGAAGGGTGGATGATAATTTCACGCCGTATCATGATCTTTTTCTTTTCTTTGGCTGTATTGAACGAGATCATCTGGCGCACCCAGTCGTCAGAGGTGTGGGTATATTTCAAAACCTTTGGACTGACATTTGCGCTGTTGGTATTTTTGGCAACACAGTACAAAGTGCTTCAACAATATGGTGAGTTCGAAGAAGACCAAGAATAATGATCGTACTGTAGTTTGCGCAGGATTGTGTTGCGATTGACCATCAGATTGAGTTGGGGTAATACCCAAGTGTGGCGATTTGTTACCAGATTGCGGGCCACGTAAAACAATCCGCTAAAAGGTCAGGAAGAGAGAGCCCCCTTTCCCTTGGCCAAGTGGAAGGGGTTTTTTATTGGCAAAATGCCACAGAGAATAAGATGAGCGATACCTTTAAATCACGTACAAAAATGGTCCATGGCGGGACCCGCCGATCACAATACAACGAAGTCAGCGAAGCGATCTATCTAACGCAAGGGTTTGTGTACGACACAGCCGAGGATGCGCAGGCACGCTTTATTCAGTCGGGTGATGACGAATTTATATATGCGCGCTATGGCAACCCAACTGTTGCAATGTTCGAGGATCGTATCGCCGCGTTGGAAGGTGCCGAAGCTGCATTTGCCACTGCATCAGGCATGGCTGCTGTAAATGGGGCATTGATGTCGTGCGTTGCGGCAGGGGATCACGTTGTTGCCTCTCGGGCGCTCTTTGGGTCATGTCTT
>CAXABH010000391.1:0-2274 GCA_963966925.1 uncultured Rhodobacterales bacterium | reverse complement strand
TTCGCGGCAATGAAATCGCAATGATCTATCAGGAACCCATGGCCTCGCTGAACCCTGCGATGAAAATCGGCAAACAATTGATGGAAGTGCCGATGATCCACGAAGGCGTATCCAAAGAAGAGGCCTATGCCCGTGCATTGGAAGTGGTCAGTGACGTTAAACTGCCCGACCCAGAGCGTATTTTAAAATCCTACCCGCATCAGCTGTCGGGGGGGCAACAACAGCGTATCGTGATCGCGATGGCATTGATGTCAAAACCTGCGCTGTTGATCCTTGATGAACCCACAACCGCGCTTGATGTTACTGTCGAAGCTGCAGTTGTTGAATTGGTCAAAGATCTGGGTAAAAAGTACGGCACCTCGATGTTGTTCATTTCGCACAATTTGGGCTTGGTTTTGGAAACCTGTGATCGCATCTGCGTGATGTATTCAGGCGAAGCTGTGGAAACAGGTTCGATCAAAGACGTGTTTGACAAAATGCGTCACCCCTACACACAGGCGCTGTTCCGTTCTATCCCGCTGCCAGGCGCGGACAAAAATGCCCGCCCCTTGGTCGCAATTCCAGGCAATTTCCCACTGCCACACGAACGGCCCAACGGCTGTAACTTTGGCCCACGATGCGATTATTTCGAAGAGGGTCGCTGTAATGCGAGCGAAATCGCAATGTCCGGCATCGAAGGCGATGATCGTCATGCCACCCGCTGTTTGAAATTTGCGGAAATTGATTGGGATGCACCGATTAAGGCTGCAAAACAGTTTGAAAAAACCGAACCTGGTGATGTCATCTTGAAGATGGATGAACTTAAAAAATACTACGAAGTGGCCGCAAACGCTTTGTTTGGTGGATCAGGTGCCAAAAAAGTGGTCAAAGCCAACGAAACCCTATCGTTCGAAGCGCGCGAAGGCGAAACACTGGCCATTGTGGGTGAATCTGGCTGCGGTAAATCAACATTTGCCAAGGTTCTAATGGGTCTGGAAACGGCAACAGATGGTCAAATCCTACTAGATGGCAAAAACATCGAAGCCACCGCCATCGAACAACGCGACACACAAACGGTTGCGGACGTGCAAATGGTATTCCAAAACCCGTTTGACACATTGAACCCCTCGATGAGCGTCGGACGCCAGATTATTCGTGCGCTGGAAATCTTTAAATACGGCAAATCCGATGATGAGCGTGCGCAGCGTATGTTGGAATTGTTGGATTTGGTAAAATTGCCGCGCGCCTTTGCAGAACGCATGCCGCGCCAGCTTTCTGGTGGACAAAAACAGCGTGTCGGTATCGCGCGGGCCTTTGCAGGTGGTGCGCGCATTGTGGTTGCGGATGAACCTGTATCTGCATTGGACGTGTCTGTTCAGGCGGCTGTGACAGATTTGTTGATGGAAATTCAGCGTACCGAAAAAACGACATTGCTGTTTATCAGCCATGATTTGTCGATCGTGCGCTATCTTTCGGATCGTGTCATGGTGATGTATTTGGGCCATGTGGTGGAAATGGGCACAACCGATCAGGTGTTCGCCCCACCCTATCACCCCTATACCGAGGCGTTGTTGTCTGCCGTTCCAATTGCCGACACCAGCATCGAAAAGGAACATATTGTTCTAGAGGGCGATATTCCCTCTGCAATGAACCCACCCTCGGGGTGTCCATTCCAAACACGCTGCCGTTGGAAGGACAAAGTGGGGGGTGGTCTGTGCGAACGCGATGTACCGCCAATTCGCACAATGGCAAATGGACACCAGTTGAAATGCCACTTGGATCAATCTGTTTTGGACGAAATGACGCCTGTCATCAAACTAGCAGCAGAATAACAATTTCGCTTGATATTGAACTAAGACACCTGCACATTGCGGGTGTTTTTATTTGGATACACAATGTCACGATTTTCTATCATGCCAGACCCGCCCTATTACGCGGTTATATTTTCCAATCAGGCATCAAAAACACCTGAAGGTTATGCGGAAATGTCCGAAATCATGGGGGAAATTGCCAAAACCATGCCCGGTTATATCGGGATTGAAAGCACGCGCGATACTGATGGGTTTGCCATCACCGTCAGCTATTGGGAAAGCGAAGAGGCCATCAAAGGATGGCGCGAACATGCCAAACATTCAATTGCCCAAAAGATGGGCAAAGAACGTTGGTATGAGCATTATATACTACGTGTGGCCAAGGTTGAACGCCAGTATGCCTTCAAATGATTCCCGATCTAACGTTTCAAGATCACTTTGACGTAATTTTGGGTTTCTGAATAGGGCGGCACCCCCCCATATT
>CAXABH010000390.1:0-2276 GCA_963966925.1 uncultured Rhodobacterales bacterium | reverse complement strand
TCAATGTGAAAAAGGGTCAATTTTTGGCCCCGTGGGAAATGTACAATGTCGCCGAAAAAATTGCCAGTACGGGGAACACCCAGATCATGTTGTGCGAACGCGGGACATCGTTCGGGTATAACACATTGGTCAATGATTTCCGTGGGTTGGAAACCATGGGCGAAACGGGATACCCGGTGATTTTTGATGCAACACATTCGGTGCAACAACCGGGTGGACGGGGCAATTCATCAGGGGGTGAACGTAAATTCGTCGCCGCCCTTGCACGCGCGGCTTGCGCTGTTGGGGTTGCTGGATTGTTCATTGAAACACATCAGGACCCTGACAACGCGCCCTGTGATGGGCCTAACATGATCCAAATTGAGGACATGCCCGCATTGATCGCACAGTTGCGCGATTTTGATGCGCTGAGAAAAGGGCTGTAGTCCAGAAAATCGTTGAAAATCAGTGTTCTGATCCTAAACTAACTGAGGGCAGGAAAAGGAGTTCGCGCAATGATCGAAATGGTGATTGCATTGGCAATTGTGGGCGCTGTTGCGGGTGTGATTGCGGGCCTTTTCGGTGTTGGCGGGGGCATGATATTGGTTCCTGCGTTTTATTATGCCTTTACGACCTTGGGCTATGCGCATCAGGATTTGATGCAAATTTGCCTTGCCACATCGCTGGCAACCATTGTTGTGACATCGTTACGCTCACTTAGTGCACATAACAAACGCGGTGGCGTGGATTGGGATGTTTTGCGCACTTGGGCACCGGGCATTATGATTGGCGCGTTGGTGTCAGTCGCCTTTGCTGCGCAGTTGCGTTCTTCTACGCTGCAGTGGATTTTTGGTGGATTGGGAATGTGTATCGGGCTTTACATGGCCTTTGGCAAAACAGAATGGCGTGTTGGGGATGACATGCCCACGGGATGGCGGTGCGCGCTATATTCCCCCCTTGTTGGGTTCCTTTCTGTGCTGATGGGCATTGGTGGTGGATCTTTGGGTGTTCCCACTATGACGTTGCATGGCATGACGATCCATCGTGCTGTTGCTACATCGTCTGGGTTTGGGTTGTTGATTGCGGTTCCTTCGGTTTTTGGGTTTTTCTTTGTCTCATTGGATCCGGCACTGCGGCCGCCAATGACAGTTGGCGCTGTCAATTTGGCAGCCTTTGGCCTGATTATTGCAATGACCCTGGTAACAACTCCTTTGGGGGTTGCCTTGGCGCATAAAATGGAGGCGGCAAAGTTGAAACGGTTTTTTGCAATATTCTTGGTTGCTGTCGCGGCGAATATGTTGCGCAAGGCAATGGGGTATTAGCGCGATGTTTGGGGCCACTGGATGGCGGCGCATCGCCTATGATCCACGGCTTGCCCAGTGGGTCAAACGCGCGCGTCAAATTGCGATTGGTGTGGCCCAAGACCCCAAAATGCAACAACAGTGGCTGGTGTGCGAAGGCACGTGGTTTGTAGGGGTTGATGCGCTGCCAAATTCAGCGAATGGAGATTTGCCGGGCGCAGAGTTTCCCGCACGCTTGCGCAGTCTTTGTCCAGGACCCTATCATAAGGCACAGGTGTCGATCACCTATCCAGGATATCCAAAACCGCGCGCTGGCGAAAGCGAGGCCGCGTTTCAATTTCGCAAAAACAGGGATGCCGCACATGTAGATGGTATCTTAGGCATTGGTACGCCTAAGCGGCGCTATCTCCTCGAACCACATGCCTATATTTTGGGTATGCCGTTGAATAGATTTGACGCGGGCGCAAGTCCGATGGTTGTTTGGCAAGGATCGCACAAAATTATGCAATCGGCCTTTCAGGATGCATTTGCTGGGATGACAGACGCAGATATTCGCCAAACAGATATCACTGATCTGTACCAAGAGGTGCGCAAACACGTTTTTGACACCTGCGAGCGGGTCGAAGTGCATGCACATCCAGGCGAGGCCTATGTGCTGCATCCAATGTGTCTACATGGAGTTGCCCCATGGGACACTGCGGCCCACGCCCCGCCAGAGGGACGGATGGTTGCCTATTATCGCCCAGAACTGCGTTCGACGTTGGATTGGTTAAATATTACGTAATCGGCGTTTTCAGATTGACCAAGTGCACTGTGTTTCCTGTTCTCTAAGCATCTTCAACGAAGCTGACATCGTTCAATATGGTTTAAAAAGCCGCTCCAGGGACTGCCACGACGAAATGGTAGCTGTTCAGAGATTGGCAATATTGTATAACTTATCCGCGCTTTAATCGTGCAGCGCGTCCGCCGCGGCGCACCTTTAGCTGATCGGCGCGT
>CAXABH010000389.1:0-2285 GCA_963966925.1 uncultured Rhodobacterales bacterium | reverse complement strand
TTGTCTTGTCACTGGTGGGGCGTTTCTCGGCGGTCTTTATCCCTGTTCTTTTGCTGAAACGGTCCCAAGACTTTTCAAACGGCATTGTGCCAATCATGACATGGGGCGGACTAAAGGGGGGGATTTCTGTGGCGCTGGCCCTCTCTCTGCCCGACAGTGAATGGAAACCTATGATCTTGGCCGCGACGTATATTGTTGTCATTTTCTCAATCATTATTCAGGGGTTAACAATCGCGCCCATGGCCAAACGTTTGGGGCGTGAACCAGATCTGTTATAAGGCTGAAATGCGATTGACTGCGCGGATTAGATAAGGGATATCAAAATCATGGGAACGATTTTGACACGATGCGAGGAACATGGGGTGCGGATGACCAATCAGCGCCGTGTGATCGCGTCTGTGTTAGAACAGGCGGATGATCACCCAGATGTAGAAGAACTATTCGCCCGCGTTACCAAACAAGACAATTCCATTTCAATTGCCACCGTTTATCGCACTGTGAAATTGTTCGAAGAAGCCGGCATTCTGGAAAAACATGAATTCGGAGATGGGCGCGCACGTTATGAGAATGCAGATCGTGATCACCACGATCATTTGATTGACCTTAGTACGGGCGAAGTTATCGAATTCATTGATGAAGAAATTGAAGCACTGCAAGAAAAAATTGCGCAAAAATTAGGCTATGCACTTAAGGGGCATCGCATGGAACTTTATGGTGTTCCATTGAACAAGAAAGCCAAAACATGAGAAATGATAATATCCGCGGGATCGCCATGATGATTGCATCAATGGCGTTTTTCGCTATTGAGGATTTGTTTCTTAAATTTCTTGGGCCCGTGATGCCCCCACATCAAATTTTGTTTTTTGTGGGCTATGGGGGCGCATTGGTTTTTGCGATTTGGGCGATAAGCATCCGCACACCTTTGTTCAATGCCGAAACATTTGATCGCTTAATCCTGATCCGTATTGTTTGCGATTTTTTTGGCGCGGCCTTCTTTATACTTGCGATTGTCAGCATCCCTTTATCCAGTCTTGCCGCCATCATTCAGGCGATCCCCCTATTTGTGACCGTGGGCGCGGTGTTGTTTTTGAATGAACGCGTTGGTATTCGCAGATGGGCCGCAATTTTAATTGGATTTGGCGGTGTTTTGTTAATCGTCCGCCCCGGCGCTGCGGATTTTCAAATTGGCATGATCTATGCGGTGATATCCGTTGCGATGCTTGCGCTGCGTGACATGCTGATGCGGATCATCAAAACGACGCTGCATTCTGCATCATTTGGGTTTTACGGATTTTTTGCAATGGGATCTGCGGGCGTGTTGATTTGGCCGTTTTCCGGTCACATGGTCCAACCTGCAACGCTGGAGTGGGTCTATATCTTTGTGGCGGTGATCACAGCCGTGCTGGGATATTTTGCAATCATCATTTCAACACGCATCGCCGAAGCCTCAACCGTGGCCCCCTATCGCTATACGCGTTTGATATTTTCAACGCTTCTTGCCATGGCCTTTTTGGGGGAACGTCCCGATTTATTGACATGGGTGGGCAGCGCGATTGTAATTGCCTCTGGTCTTTATACATTCTGGCGCGAACGTCTGCGATCTGAAGACGATATTTCCTAAAGTGACATGTTTGCGCAATCGTTAGCGTTATCTTTCCCGTTACCGCTAACATAGTGCATTCACTTTGTGAAAATAACCTGCTAAAGCCCCCGCAACATTCTTAATAAAAGGTACCGACATGAGCATGATCATCGATATTCACGCCAGAGAGATTTTGGACAGCCGCGGCAACCCAACTGTCGAGGTGGACGTCACATTAGAAGATGGAACAATGGGTCGTGCGGCGGTTCCTTCTGGTGCGTCAACAGGTGCGCATGAAGCAGTTGAAAAGCGTGATGGTGATAAATCACGCTACATGGGCAAAGGTGTGTTAGAAGCTGTGAATGCAGTGAATGGCGAAATCGCAGATGCATTGGTAGGTTTTGAAGCGGTTGAGCAAGAGGCGATTGACGCCGCAATGATTGAATTGGATGGCACACCGAACAAGGGCCGTCTGGGTGCAAATGCGATTTTGGGTGTATCTATGGCCACAGCCAAGGCCGCCGCGGATTTCACGGGCCAACCGCTCTATCGCTATATCGGTGGCACGTCTGCGCGCGTATTGCCTGTTCCGATGATGAACATCATCAATGGTGGCGAACACGCGGATAATCCGATTGATATCCAAGAATTCATGATCATGCCGGTCAGCGCAACGAATATCCGCGAGGCGGTGCGCATGGGG
>CAXABH010000388.1:0-2296 GCA_963966925.1 uncultured Rhodobacterales bacterium | reverse complement strand
CCATATGTTCAGCAGCCGATTTGAGCGCATCAAGTGATGTCAGGTTTAACGCAACACCTCCTGCATCCGACTTATGCGCCATCCCTTGCGCCTTTAGAACAACGGGAAATGGGAAATCGCCCTGATCATCAATTTCGTTCATACGCACAACCCGCGCGACAGGCACCGTTAACCCACAATGCGACAGATGGGTTTTCGCCTCTGCCTCGCTTAGGGTAACACTGTTATCAGTTGGGTTTGGAATCCACATTGGTTGATCACTTTGAATGCCCTGCCCAATCTGTGCTGCGGCCTTGACCGCCTGAAGACTTTCGCGCAACCCGTTCAGACAGGGAATGCCCAATGCACTCAACCGTTCTGCCACATGTTCTGGCATATTTTCCGCCAGACTTGCGGCCAGTATCAGGACGCGGTCACTTTGCGAGCGGGCATATTCAACCCCTTCAATCACACAATCCCACGCAGATTGGGAACACCGATCCGCGCGTGGGAAATCCACAACCAGAATAGTTGCATCTTGTTCCCCTAGCATCATCGCGGCATAACACTTCCCCATCGCCGGGCCATCTCCCCAGATATAGGTGTGATAATCCAATGGGTTCGCTAGGGCGACCATATCCCCCAAGGCTGCGCGCAGCGCACCCCGTTGATTTGGAATAAGATCAGGGAATTCTATACCAAGCGCCATTCCCAGATCGGCCATCAAGCTGGCTTCGCCGCCAGAACAGGAAAGAGTGGCGACGCGATCCCCGTTTAGTGGGCCTACGTGATGCAACAGCATCAAAGTTTCGATAAAGGTCGTGACATCGTGAACCTGCGCAACCCCAAGGCGTTCAAAAATGGCGCTGGCCCCCGCCGCACTACCCGCAAGGGATGCTGTGTGCGATATGGTGGCCACCTGCGCCTGATCAGATTCCCCCACCTTGATCGCAACAATACCCTTGCCCATGGCATGGGCCTCTTGGGCAAGTTGCAGGAATTCGTTTGGATCACCCAACCCCTCGATATGCAGGCCAAGCGCTGTGACCCGCGGATCGGTCAAAACATAACGCGCCAAATCCGCCATGCTGACCTTGGCCTGATTGCCCGCTGTTAGCAGATAGGCAATCGGCAAGGCGCGCGTGTGCATGCTTAGGTTAATGGCGATATTGGAACTTTGCGTGATGATTGCCACACCGCTATCAACCGGGACGCCACCATGTTGATCAGGCCACAAACATGCCTGATCCAAGTAATTCACAAACCCATAACAATTTGGCCCCAAAATCGGCATGTCGCCGGCTGCAGATACCAATTCTGCCTGCAGCGATGCGCCATCTTGGGTTTCTGCCTGGCTTTCCAGAAAGCCAGAGGCAAAACACACCGCACCACCTGCCCCCATGTTGGATAATGCACGCACAACATCGATCGTTGCGTTGCGATTGACGCAGATAAACGCCGCATCTGGGATTTCGGGTAACGCGCCCAAGTCACGAAAAACAGGTATGCCATCTATATCCGTCGCCTTTGGATGGATTGGATAAATCGCACCACCAAAGCCAATTTTACGGCATTGTTCAATTATGGATCGCGCCCAATATCCACCACCGACGACAGCGATAGATTTAGGACGAAACAGACGATCTAAAGCATGCATTTAAGCCCCCAAAGGACGCAGCAAGTCGCGGCTGATGATATGGCGTTGAATTTCAGATGTACCATCCCAAATCCGTTCCACCCGCGCATCACGCCAGAACCGTTCGATTGGGAAATCATCCATCAACCCCATACCACCAAAAATCTGTAACGTTTGATCCGTGATCCGCGCCAACATTTCCGTTGCATAAAGTTTGGCCGACGCAATTTCACGATTTGCAGGCAGGTTTTCATCCAACCGCCAAGCAGAGGCCAACGTCAAATGATCAGCCGCATCAATTTCAGTAATCATATCCGCAATCTGAAAACTGACCCCTTGAAATTTGCCAATGGGTTGACCGAATTGTTCACGTTCAGCTGCATAATTCAGCGCATAATCAAAACACCGCCGCGCACGCCCAACGGACATGGCCGCAACAGTGATACGTGTGGCGTATAGCCATGTGTTCATCACCTCGAATCCGCCATCAACCTCGCCCAGAACCTGGGCATCGGACAGACGGCAATCATCAAATTCCAGCACCATGTTTTTGTATCCACGGTGCGATACGGATTTGTACCCATCACGAATGGTAAACCCAGCTGTACCACGATCTACCAAAAATGCAGTGATGCGTTTTTTTGGGCCTTTGGGTGTTTGATCCTCACCTGTTGCGATGAA
>CAXABH010000387.1:0-2299 GCA_963966925.1 uncultured Rhodobacterales bacterium | reverse complement strand
CCCTACTTCGTCACCGACTCGGAGCGCATGACTTGCTCCTACGACAACTGCAAGCTCCTTCTCGTCGACAAGAAGGTGAAGTCTGCCCGCGACATGATCGTGATCCTCGAGGAGGCTATCAAGCAGGGCTTCCCCCTCCTCATCATCGCCGAGGACATCGAGCAGGAGGGGGGTCTAAATCGATGATAAGCACCCTTTTCCCCAATTCAGCAAGCGCGGCCCCCAGATTGATGGTGGTTGTCGTTTTACCAACGCCGCCTTTTTGATTTGTTACAGAAATAATTTTCGCCCGATTTTCTGCCAGTATGTCAGACACGTGAAAGTCCCCTGATTTTTAGTATCACCGCATTGCTATCAGTTTCACTTTTAATGGCTTCGTAATCAAAAGACCAATGATTCTGGGCTATTCCAATTTCAGAAAGCCAGTTTTTTCCTTTTTGAAACAGAAATGTTGTTTTATCATCCGATAGTTTTTCGGCAAACCCGAACAGTTCCGTTAATGGCGCCAATGCCCGTGCTGATATGAATTTAGATACTGGTATTTGCACATTTTCTATGCGCTCATTTACAACGTTTGCATTGCTTAGGCCTAACTCTCTTATCGCCGTTCGCAAAAAAACCGATTTTCTTTTATCCGATTCGACCATCGTCATTTGGACTTGTTTATCTGCACCTTGCGCCAGTATCGCAATGACGATCGCAGGCAACCCACCACCTGATCCGATATCTGTACAATTACCAGATAACTCTGCCGAGGCTGCATAGTAAACTTGCGCTGAATCAACAATATGCCTGTTCCATATATCTGATAGCGTGCTCTTAGCGACTAGGTTTATAGAAGGGTTCCATTTTTGGATAAGGGATTCATAATCCCGTAACTTGTCATATGTTTCACGTGAAACAATTTGTCCAAATACTTCGCAACTCATGCTGATTTCCGATTACGCCGGCCCTTTTTTAACCGTGAGAGTAGCAGCAACAACGCCGCTGGCGTAATTCCATCAACCTTCGCTGCCTGTCCCAGATTCTCTGGACGTGCGTGTGACAACTTTAATCTTAGCTCAGATGATAGCCCGTCTATCACTTCATACTCAAAGTCGGCTGGGATTTTCATACCCTCATCTCTTTGAATCGCAGCAATGTCCAATTTTTGCCGATCAATGTAGTTAGCATACAGCGCATCCTTGGCGATCTGATGGGCAATTTTATCATCTACGTCATTCAGATCATCTTTCAGACGTTTTAAATCCGCAAACGAAACATTTGGAAAAGCCAGAACCTGAAGAAGATTACGACGCGTTCCATCCTGATTTATATCAATACCAACAGATTGAATTTGTTTCGGCGTGTATAGCGCGTTTTCAAGCATACCACGACATTCATCCAACTTTTCTGCCTTTATCACATATTCCTTCGCGCGCCGATCGGAACAAAACCCTCTTTCAATTGCAAGCGGCGTTAAACGTTGATCAGCATTGTCTGCTCGCAGTGACAGCCGAAATTCAGCTCTTGATGTAAACATACGATACGGCTCTGTTACACCTCGGGTGATTAAATCATCTATCATAACACCGATATAACTGGTTGCGCGTGAAAACTCGACCGGTTCCAGGCCCTTTGATACTGAGGCCGCATTTAGTCCTGCAACCATTCCTTGGGCTGCGGCCTCTTCATATCCTGTCGTACCGTTAATTTGTCCAGCCAAATATAGACCACTAACATCTTTCAACTCTAACGTAGATGTAAGAGTTCTGGGATCGACATAGTCATATTCAATCGCATAACCAGGTTGCAAGATTTCAACTTCTTCTAGGCCACGAATTGATCGGACATATTCGTCTTGTATATCCACTGGCAAGGAAGTCGAAATTCCATTGGGATAAATGGTATCGTCATCCAATCCCTCTGGTTCTAGAAAAATCTGATGTGACGTTTTATCCGCAAACCTTACAACTTTGTCTTCTATCGATGGACAATATCGTGGCTCAACACCGTCAATATGGCCACCATACGTTGCTGATTTTTCCAGATTGTTCCGGATAACATCATGTGTGCGTTCATTTGTATGTGTGATTGCACAGGCAACCTGCCGCGCAACTGGCGTTTCATTTAGAAAACTGAACATTACCGGTTCATCGTCACCTGGTTGTTCATCCAAAATATCCCAGTTGATCGTTTTTTTGTTTAGTCGTGGCGGTGTTCCAGTTTTTAAGCGTCCAAGTTTCAAACCAAAGTCATCAATCCGTTCCGCAAGTTTTACTGATGGATTATCACCCATTCGACCCGCAGAATACGACAC
>CAXABH010000386.1:0-2313 GCA_963966925.1 uncultured Rhodobacterales bacterium | reverse complement strand
ACCCGCGGGATGAGGCCCCTGTTTTGAATGCACGTATTCGACGTGCGTGGGCAAACGGTGCGAATATAACCCTTGTGGGCGAGGCGGTTGATTTAACTTATGATTATGCGCATATCGGAACAGATCGCGCGGCGCTGAACAGCGTGTTGAATAAAGGTAATGACGCTGAAAAAGATGCGGCTTCTATTGTGATCGTGGGCCAAGGTGCCCTACGTGAGGCGGATGGATTAGCGGTACTTGGCGCGGCGATGCAATTGGCGGCAGAAACAAACAGCAAACTAATGGTTCTGCACACGGCTGCGGGACGCGTTGGTGCGATGGATGTCAACGCGGTTAACGAAAACGGTATGGATGGCGTCAATGCTGCCGAGGTGATTTATAACCTTGGCGCGGATGAAGTGGAAATTGGCGAAGGTACCTTTGTCATTTACCAAGGTAGCCATGGAGATCGCGGCGCGCATCGCGCGGATGTGATCCTGCCTTCTGCAGCCTACACCGAAGAAAATGGTTTGTTTGTGAACACTGAAGGGCGTCCACAACTTGCGATGCGTGCAGGATTTGCACCGGGTGAGGCCAAAGAAAACTGGGCGATATTGCGTGCGTTGTCAGCAGAACTGGATGCGACATTACCCTATGATAGCCTTGCGCAATTGCGTCAGGCGATGGTTGTGGCACATCCCCATTTGGCGGGCGTGGATCAAGTTGCAGAAAACGAATGGGTCGCGGTTGCGACCGGCAAACTGGGCGATGCAGCATTCCGTAACGCGATTTCAGATTTCTATCTGACAAACCCAATCGCACGTGCATCTGAGGTGATGGCAGAACTGTCTGCAAATGCCAAAGCACGTGGTAACGAAAAGATTGCTGCCGAGTAATGCAATTCGCACCCTACATATCATTCGTTGCGTTCATCGCTGCGCTGACGTTGGCGGCATGCCAAACTACGGCGCCCACGACGCAAGAGCCAGTGCGCTATTGGGGCGTTCAAACACGGCTTTTGGATAATGATTTGGTGCAATTTCACGTCACGCTGAGTGGCACACAATCTGCAGAACAGGTGGTTCGCTATGCAGAATGTGCAGCGGCGCAATATACCCTGATCCGTGGATTTGGATTTGCACGTCATGTGCGCACACACATTGGCCGACAGGCCGACCGGCTAAGTGCAGATGCCGTTTACACGATATCGCGTTCCCTCCCGCAGGGGACAAAAACAATTGAAGCAGAAGTTGTTGCGGACGCATGCGCGCGCGACAAAATACCAATGGTGTGAGGACCGATGGCTGATTTTTTAAATACACCGGGTGGAATTGCCCTGATTATCGTGGCGCAGTGTTTGGCTGTTGTCGCCTTTGTCATGATAAGCCTTTTGTTTCTGGTTTACGGAGACCGTAAGGTATGGGCCGCCGTCCAAATGCGCCGTGGTCCCAACGTGGTTGGGGCATGGGGATTGTTACAAACTGTGGCAGATGCGCTGAAATATGTGGTCAAGGAAATCGTTGTCCCAGCGGGCTCTGACAGAACCGTATTTATGCTGGCGCCTCTAACATCGTTTGTTTTGGCACTGATTGCTTGGGCGGTTATTCCATTTGATGACACTTGGGTTTTGTCCGACATCAATGTTGCGATCCTGTATGTTTTTGCGGTCTCCTCTCTTGAGGTTTATGGCGTGATCATGGGGGGATGGGCATCAAACTCGAAATATCCATTCCTTGGCTCATTGCGCTCTGCTGCGCAGATGATTTCCTATGAGGTTTCTATTGGCTTGATCATCATTGGCGTGATCATCTCAACAGGGTCTATGAACTTTGGCGACATTGTGCGTGCCCAAGACGGATCATACGGGTTCTTTAGTTGGTATTGGTTGCCGCATTTCCCAATGGTGTTTTTGTTCTTTATTTCGGCACTTGCGGAAACCAACCGTCCACCATTTGATTTGCCAGAGGCTGAATCAGAATTGGTTGCGGGGTATCAGGTTGAATACAGCAGTACCCCATTCCTGTTGTTTATGGCAGGCGAATACATTGCGATTTTCCTAATGTGTGCGCTGACATCGCTGTTGTTCTTTGGCGGTTGGTTGTCCCCCATTCCGGGTATCCCTGACAGTCCGCTGTGGATGGTTGGAAAGATGGCGTTCTTCTTCTTCTTATTCGCGATGGTCAAGGCAATCACACCCCGCTATCGCTATGATCAGTTGATGCGCCTAGGTTGGAAAGTGTTCCTTCCGCTCTCGCTTGTGTGGGTTGTGGTTGTATCGTTCCTAGCAAAATTTGAAGCCTTCGGCGGTGCATATGCACGCTGGGCAATTGGAGG
>CAXABH010000385.1:0-2315 GCA_963966925.1 uncultured Rhodobacterales bacterium | reverse complement strand
CCAACTAATCAGACACGGGGAATCAAGGCCGTTTTCAAATTTGCGAAATTGCCAAAAATCAGAACCGGCGCCAGCAGTGCGTCGTCCGTGTTCGCCCATCTTTAGTGAGCTGTTCAGGCGACGCGCTTCTAGCAGTAACGTTTCTATTTCGTCACTATATTGCTTTACCTCGGGAAAAATACCCGCATTTTCAATCATGCAGCACGTACCCGCTTTTCGATATCACTCAACACGCTGTCTATCAGTGTATTCACATCCAAACCCTGTGCAGTTGCCGTGTATTTCAGGCTCATCCGGTGGCCTAAAACCACATGCGCTAGCGCGTGAACATCTGCCATTGTGGGCGACAAGCGACCCTGAACAATTGCGTGTGCCTTGGCCGCCAAAACCAACGCCTGACCTGCACGTGGACCTGGCCCCCAAGAGACAAATTCATTCGTGCTCTCATGCGCGCTATCAGACTTCGGGCGCAACGCCCGCACCAGCTCTAAAATGCTTGATAGTATATTTTCACCCAAGGGTATTTGTCGAATAAGAGCCTGTGCCCCGATTAACTCATTTGCTTCAAATACTGCTGATGCCTGCCCATCATCAGCACCTGTTGTTTCTAAAATTATCGCACGTTCAGTTTCAAAATCTGGGTAGCCCACTTTAATTGATAGCAGAAAACGATCCAACTGCGCCTCGGGAAGGGGATATGTACCCTCTTGTTCAATTGGGTTTTGCGTTGCCAGCACAACGAATGGGTTTGGCAAATCATGTGTGACACCCGCAATTGTCACTTGGCGCTCTTGCATCGCTTGCAACAATGCCGATTGGGTCCGCGGACTTGCGCGATTGATTTCATCAGCTAACAGCAAAGAGGTGAAAACTGGACCCTGTTGAAATCTAAACTGCCGTTTTCCGTCCTGCACGTCTTCTAAAATTTCAACACCCAAAATGTCTGTTGGCATTAAATCTGGGGTGAACTGTACGCGGGCATTTGAAACACCCATGACTGTTGCCATTGTTTCAACCAAACGTGTTTTACCAACGCCTGGCACACCAACCAAAACAGCATGGCCGCCCGCCAACATTGTGGTCAGCACCTGATCAACGACGCGCTCTTGTCCAAAAAATCGTGTGTTGATTTGTTCTTTTGACTGGGCCAATTTATCTTTCAGGCTAGCTAGCTGTTCAGAGAGTATTGTGGACGACATAAGAATCCCTAGATCAAATAAAAGGTTTCTAAAGACCCTAGCGCGATAAAGGAAAATGGCAAAGTCATGAGTGGCGATAATTCACCGATGGTCCGTGCAGAAGGCATTGCAGCTGCAGCCAGGGCTGCAACATCAAAAAAAGGGCCACCGCCCGTACATTTGTGGAATCCGCCATTTTGTGGCGACCTTGATATGCGCATCGCGCGGGACGGTACATGGTTTTATTTGGGAACGCCTATTGGGCGATTTGAACTCGTGAAACTATTTTCGTCAATCCTGCGGAAGGACGGAGAAAATTACTATTTGGTCACACCTGTAGAAAAGGTTGGGATCACCGTGGATGATGCGCCGTTTGTTGCAGTTGATTTTACCGTTTCTGGCGAAGGTGATGATCAAACGTTAACTTTTGAGACGCATGTGGGGGACATGGTCATAGCCAGTGGAGAAGATCCCATTCGCGTAACGCGCGACCCCGAAACAGGAGAACCGTCGCCCTATGTACACATTCGTGCCGGGCTGGAAGCGCTGATTGATCGCAAAAGCTTTTATCGAATGGTTGATATCGGATCGATCCATGATGATTGGTTTGGCGTTTGGTCGAATGGAAGTTTCTTTAAAATTATACCAGCGGCACAGCTAGAAGACGCCTAATGCGCCTCTGCCCAGTGTGCCCCTTGCCCTGCATCAACGATCAGTGGAACATCAATTTTTAGGACTGGATCACAGGCGGATTCCATCACGTCCTTTGCCGTTTGGACAAGTGTATCAACAACATCTTCACGTACTTCGAACAGTAACTCATCGTGAACCTGCAACAACATCTTAGCTGGCAAATGATCAATTGCGCGTGGCATTTTGATCATCGCACGTCGAATAATATCTGCCGCTGTTCCCTGGATAGTAGCGTTAATTGCCGCGCGCTTTGCAAATCCTGCAGTTGGTCCCTTTGCATTTATTTCGGGCGTATGGATGACGCGGCCGAACAATGTTTCCACCCGATTATGTTCTTTTGCAAAAGCAACGGTTTGATCCATATATTCTTTGATCCCGGGAAAGCGCTCAAAATATCTGTCAATAAAACCTTGCGCTTGTGCACGCGGGATACGCAGGTTACGC
>CAXABH010000384.1:0-2317 GCA_963966925.1 uncultured Rhodobacterales bacterium | reverse complement strand
CAACTGGACAACATCCATGTTGCGCAATCAAATAATGGAAAACATGGCAGTGAGGTACAAATACCAGGCACAGCACAATTGCAACCCGGACCACATAAATTAATGTTTTGCGGTTCATACAATCAATGTGCAGATTGCAGTGATGAGAATTGCCAAAACAACCAATAATCGAGTTCAAAAGATGAATTATGGGGATATGATGGTAATATAAGCGATTTGATAATTGATCAAGCGCGCGCGTCGATAATGATGAGCGACAGGCACGTCCTGTAAAGCGTTCCAATTCCTGTAATAACCCATTGCCAATGTCCCGCTCGGTCACATCGGGTAATACGCGAAGGGTGTAATCACGCACGGCACCTGGCATCCAAAAAACCGTCAGCGCAGCAAACAGCGCAAGGATCGTTAGGAAACTGATGATGCGTAATCGGCCGGGTTTTGGGCGACGGCGTTCGATTACCTGACGCAGCTTTTCAATGGCCTCAACCATTTCAGTTTCGCTATCCCCCAATTCCAGTGTTTCATCTGGGTCACCATCTGGGTGAAATACCGCTGGGAAAGCACCTGGGTTTGCGCGTTGAACTGCCGCGAGTGACCAGTGGGTCAGGGGGCGTTCATTTTTGTCTGTAATGACAAGAGAGGCATCCCCAAGCGAGACAATCACATCACGCCGCTGACCGCTGATGCTGTCGCGCCATAGGGCCGAGGCCTCTAATCTTTGGTATTTGTTCAGGGCGGTCATGAAAACGAAAGTGTCTGCTCATTCTTTTTAAGCAATGCTACACTTTCGCACTCATGCAAACAATGATTGAGATTATTGAAATTGCTTTCGCAGTTCAAATTTCTGAATTTTCCCCGTGGAGGTTTTGGGAAGTTCGCAAAAAATGACTGTTTTAGGGGTTTTGAACCCAGCAAGGCGTTCACGCGCAAATGCGATTAAATCAGCCTCATTCGCTTCAACACCGTCTTTTAGTTCGACAAAGGCACAGGGAACTTCGCCCCATTTTTCATCTGGTTTTGCAACAACTGCGCACAGTGAAACCGCAGGATGGCCCATCAATGTGCCTTCCACCTCGACCGAGCTGATGTTTTCACCGCCTGAGATAATGATGTCTTTGGCGCGATCAGCGATTTGCACGTATGTATTCGGGTGATGGATCGCGATGTCACCGGAATGGAAATATCCACCCTCAAATGCTTCTGCCGTCGCTTGGGGGTTTTTATAGTACCCTTTCATCGTGCCATTGCCGCGCATCACGATTTCACCCTGTGCGGTGCCGTCGCGGGTAATTTGTTGGCCTGCGGAATCCCAAACGGCCACATCCTCCATAAACGGCATGGCAACACCCTGTCGCGCTTTGATCGCGGCACGTTCATCGGTATCCAAATCATCCCATGCGCTGTCCCATGTGCATTCTGTTGCGGGTCCGTATACTTCGGTTAATCCGTAAACTTGGGTCACATTGAACCCCATGGGTTCAATTTTTGCCAATGTCGCTGGGGCAGGGGGGGCACCCGCGGTAAAGACGTTTACGATGTGATCAAATTCGCGTTTTTGGTCCGCAGGGGCATTGACCAACATATTCAAAACAATCGGGGCGCCACCAAAATGCGTGACCTTTTCGTCCGCGATTGCATCAAAAATGGGTTTTGCGGCGATATCACGACAGCATATGATTGTGCCGCCAACTGCGGGCATCATCCATGTATGGCACCAACCGTTACAATGGAACAGGGGCACAATCGTCAAATAGTGCGGATGCAATGTGATGCGCCAACTGATCACCTGACCCATTGCATTCAAATACGCACCGCGATGATGATAAACCACACCCTTTGGGCGCCCTGTCGTGCCCGAGGTATAATTCAACGCAATGCTTTCCCATTCATCTTCTGGCATAATCCATTGAAAATCTGCATCCCCATCCGCAAGCAATGCATCATAGGTCATGTGCCGTCCTGTTGCGGGGAACCCTGCTGGGGCATCGGGAACCTCGATCAGGGTGGGACCTGTGCCTTCATTTGCAGCGATCGCAGCTTCGGCCACTTCGATAAACTGGGTATCAATCAGTGCAACCTTGGCCCCGCCGTGATCGAAAATATAAGCGACGGTATTCACATCCAGACGTGTGTTGATCGCGTTTAGGATCGCGCCACAGGCAGGCACGCCAAAATGGGCCTCGGCGTGGGCTGGAATATTGGGTAGCATCGTTGCCACCACATCTCCGGATTGGACCCCCGATTTCACCAAACAAGAGGCCAAGCGCGTGCATCGTTCGTGATACTGACGGTAGGTTACGCGATGATCACCGTAAAC
>CAXABH010000383.1:0-2329 GCA_963966925.1 uncultured Rhodobacterales bacterium | reverse complement strand
CCCATTGCGGATGCGTGTGCCTCCATCCGGACCATCAAATCTGGGCCCTGAACCTCGGTGTCGCCGGGCCAATTTTCAACTTCTGTGGTAGTGGTAAGTTGTCCACCTGGTTCCATTCCTTGAACCAAAATAGGTTCTAACATCGCACGGCTGGCATAAACGCCCGCTGTGTATCCCGCAGGTCCAGAACCGACGATTAAAACTTTTGTGTGACGTGTGTCTGACATAATGTGTGTGTCCCAAGATCAGAAGATTTCATGCATATATAATCGCAAGACTAACCAGAGGAAACCCATCGCACGGATTAGTGAGGGAAAAATAACAAACAATATTATTGCGTATCCGTGAAATATTGTTGCGCATGCTGTGCCCCTCGGGTATTGATCGTGCAACTTGGGAGTATATGATGCCATTAACACGTTTAGATCCAATTGACCGCCTTATTCTTGCTGAATTGCAGGCGGATGGCAGAATGACAAACGTTGAATTGGCAAAACGTGTTGGTATCTCTGCGCCCCCCTGTCTGCGTCGTGTGCGCGCATTAGAAGAGCAGGGGTTCATCAATGGATACCACGCGCAGGTGGATGCACGCGCTTTGGGGTTTGAGGTGCAGGTTTTTGCAATGGTCGGTCTGCAAAGTCAGGCAGAATCGGATCTTCGCGCATTCGAAGCACGCTGCAGCGAATGGCCCTTGGTGCGCGAATGCCATATGTTGAACGGTGAAGTTGATTTCATGCTGAAATGCGTGGCTCCTGACCTAAGCACATTTCAAAGTTTCCTGACAGAGGAATTACTGTGTGCTGAAAACGTTGGGTCTGTCAAAACATCGTTGGTGATACGCGGATCCAAAGATGATCCAGGTGTTCCATTTGAAGTTTTAGAAGAACGCCTTACGAAACAATCCTAATTACAGTGTGATACAGGAAATCAGCCGACCATAGTCCGCCTCGGCGCGGTGCGTTGCTCTGCGATAAGAATAATAATATTCCTCGTTGGAATAGGTGCATTGTGCAATCCAATGCGCGCTTTTGATTCCCGCAGCTTTTAGGATGTGTAAGCCCAAAGCAGGCAAGTTGAATTGGAATTTTCCATCCAGCGCACCTGCGATAAAGAACGCCTGAAAGGTTGGATCATGTTCCACAAACTGATCCCGAAATTCTGCACCCACCTCATATGCAGGTTGTGAAATACAGGGACCGATGGCCGCGCTGATATTTTCACGTGTAGCGCCCAATTGGATCATCCCATCAACTGTCGCGCCGATCACGCCCGCCAGCGCACCTTTCCAACCTGCGTGACAGGCACCGATCACCCCTGCATCTGGGTCATGAAACAAGACGGGTTGGCAATCTGCAGTTAGGATTGTCAGGATGTCGCCTTTGCGATTGCTGACAACCCCATCTGCCTGTGGTCGATCGATGAATGTATCATCAACGATGACCACTTTGGCAGAATGGAATTGGTGCAGGGCGATCAAATTTGTATCAGTCCCCCCCATATCCTGCGCGACACGTGCACGATTTATTTTGACGATTTCACTTTGATCGCTAGAGCCAATCCCACAATTCAACCCATGAAAAATTCCCGACGATGCCCCACCTAAACGTGTGTAAAACCCGTGATTCACATTTGGTAAATTTGGGCTTTCGATGCGTTTTAAGGTCATTGTTCAAATCCAGCGGGGCAAGGTCCATTGTGGTGAAATAGTGCTATTGCTTTGAACAATGTTCCCATTTCTTCTTCGTGGGTCAAGCGGCGATATGCTGTGATGACATCATTTTTTTGCCCCTCATCCGTGGCGCTGGTCACCAATGTTTGGGTGCGATGGGCAATGCCCAAGCGTTCTAACAGGTCTTGTTGTGTGCACATTTTGGAAACTGCGCACTGACTGGCACGCGCAATTTGTTCGAAATCAACATGTGCGGTTAGATCTGCATCACCCAATGCCGTCAATACATTTGAATATTTATGATCCCGTACTGCCTGAAGCGTGTCCCCCTTAGATGTCCAATCACCATAATCGATGATAAGTGCGCACCCGCCATGTGTTTCGATGTGTTGGCCCAGCTGACCAATGATGCTTTGCGTTGCTTCTGATACCTCGACAATGTCACCGTCGGTGGTATCATTTAAACGTGAATGCAGATAGTTGCCGGTTTGTGCAACGGGTGATAGGCCTTAGCCAAGCTCTCCGTCTTGCAGTCCTATCAAACGTTCATGCCATTCCTCGCCTGCTCGCACCTATTGCCGTACGGGCAGTGCATCATAAACTTCATTTTCAATAGTACAAATTTGTTTTTCTTCCAGTTCCTCCATCCACTCCATCCCA
>CAXABH010000382.1:0-2331 GCA_963966925.1 uncultured Rhodobacterales bacterium | reverse complement strand
GCGTTGATCTTTGTCGTTGATCATGCGCTTGACCATGTTTTCGTATTTAACGAAGTCAGCGCTGCATCGATTTCGGTTTTGCATTTCGTGCTTATCTTATTGGGGGCTTATGTCCTGTCGCGCGCAACGGTGAAACTGCGCCAAGCCAGCGAAAGCGACGACGCGGGTCCAGATGGTGTCTTTGCGATCCGCTTTGCGCGTCTTCTGGCCCAAGTTGGCTGGTTCATCACCTATGGCGCACCTGTTTTGGGCGCGGTGGGGTATGTGACGGCGGCCTATAGTTTGGTTTTGGCGTCGCTTCTAACGTTGGCGCTGTGTTCCGTTATCGTGATCGTGCAAGGTGCATTGGTTGATTTGTATGCCCGTGCGATTGGGCGCGATAGGGAACAAGAAGATGGGTTGGTTCCGATCTTGATTAGTTTCGTGATTGGGTTTGCATCCTTGCCATTCTTTGCGTTGATTTGGGGTGCACGTGTGTCCAACCTGTCCGAGGTTTGGGATCAGATTAAAGAGGGCGTTCCAGTTGCGGGCACGCGTATTTCGCCGTTGGACTTTCTGACATTTGTCCTGATCTTTACGATTGGTTATATGGCCACGCGTTTGATCCAATCCGCGCTGCGTGGGTCAGTATTGCCAAAAACGCGGCTGGATGCAGGGGCGCAAAACGCCATTGTGTCGGGTTTAGGATATGTTGGTATTTTTATTGCCGCAATGATTGCGATTTCCAGTACAGGGCTTGATCTATCATCTCTTGCCATTGTTGCAGGTGCATTGTCTGTTGGGATCGGTTTTGGACTGCAAAACATCGTTTCAAACTTTGTTTCGGGTATCATTTTGTTGATTGAACGTCCCGTGACCAAAGGGGATTGGATCGATGTGGGTGGAACTATGGGGTATGTGCGCGACATTAGCGTACGTTCCACCCGCATCGAAACCTTTGATCGCAGTGATGTCATTGTGCCGAACGCTGATTTGGTTTCTGGCAAGGTGACGAATTATACTCGTGGCAATACGATCGGGCGTTTAATTGTACCTGTTGGTGTGGCCTATGGCACAGATACCCGGCGGGTTGAGGGTATTTTACGTGAAATCGCCGAGGCCCAGCCAATGGTTGTTTTAAACCCAGGTCCGTCAGTGGTTTTCCAGGGTTTTGGAGCCGACAGCATGGATTTTGAAATTCGCGCGATCCTGCGGGATGTGAATTTTATGCTGAGCGTTAAATCAGAAATCAATCACCAAATCGCTGAACGATTTGTCGCCGAGGGCATTGAAATACCATTCGCCCAGCGGGATATCACAATAAAAAATATTGCCGATCTGGGAAAGGGCAGCGCATGACGAAACCTTTGTATCTGAATGACGCCTACATGACGCGTGCCGAAGGTGTTGTCGTTGGACATACGGATCAAGGTGGCATCATTCTGGATCAATCAGTGTTTTATGCAACATCAGGTGGTCAGCCTGGGGACAAGGGCGCATTAATCTGGGATGATCAGGAAATTGAGATTACAACCACACTCAAGGGTGAGGGTGGATCCTTTGTCTTGGTCCCAGTCGATGGGGCCGTGCCTCCTGTGATTGGGCAAACGGTCACACAAAAACTAAACTGGGATTTTAGGTATGCGCACATGCGTATGCACACCGCTTTGCATCTGTTGTCGGTTGTCATTCCATTGCCTGTGACAGGTGGCGCAATAACAGCCGTCAAGGGGCGCTTGGATTTCGATATGCCAGACGCTCCTGATGATAAGGATGCTTTGACAGAAATGCTTAACGCGATAATCATGCGCAATTTTGACGTTACAGAACGCTGGATCAGTGATGCAGAGCTAGATGCAAATCCAGGGCTTGTGAAAACTATGTCCGTGCAGCCACCGCGCGGTGCAGGCCGCATTCGTTTGGTACGCATTGGGGATGTTACGGAACAGGTCGATTTGCAACCCTGTGGGGGCACACATGTCGCCAAAACCAGCGAAATTGGACGCGTGCGTATTAGCAAAATCGAGAAAAAAGGAAAGCAGAACAGACGGGTTCATCTGGTATTTGAGGATTGATCACCAAAATTCCTATTCCCTCTTGATATTCCCAAAGCAATCAGTCTAAACACCCGGTAACGGAGCGGTGGCCGAGTGGTCGAAGGCGCACGCCTGGAAAGTGTGTAGGCGGGAGACCGTCTCCAGGGTTCGAATCCCTGTCGCTCCGCCACTACATTCTCCACATTCACGTAACTGGCATTTTAGGCGCTGTTTCCGCCTAAATTCAGGGATTTAAAGCCGCCTTTTCCCACTGATGCCGCCGATCATCCCATAAATCAGCGACATTTCCCCTTTA
>CAXABH010000381.1:0-2333 GCA_963966925.1 uncultured Rhodobacterales bacterium | reverse complement strand
GACGGACAGGGTTGTGTAGTCGCCTCAATCATACCAGGGCGTAGGCGCTGGCGGCTCATCTCTAACAGACCAAATCCTGAGATGCGGCCCACTTGAATGCGCGCACGATCCGTTTTCAGTTTATCCTTTAAACGTTTCTCAACGGCATTGTTATTGCGACGTTCATCCATATCGATAAAGTCGATCACAATCAAACCGGCCAGATCGCGCAGGCGCATTTGGCGTGCAACTTCTTCTGCAGCCTCTAGGTTTGTTTTTAGGGCTGTTTCCTCGATCGAGCCTTCTTTGGTTGCCCGACCCGAGTTCACATCAACTGCCACCAAAGCTTCGGTCACACCAATCACCAAGTAGCCACCTGATTTCAGCTGGACTACTGGATTGAACATAGATGACAGATAACTTTCAACTTGATAGCGCGCAAAAAGCGGCAGCGCATCTGTGTAATTCTTTACGTTTTTCGCATGACTTGGCATGATCATTTTCATGAAGTCTTTGGCATTGCGATAGCCCTGTTCGCCCTCGACCAAAACCTCATCAATCTCGCGGTTATATAGGTCGCGGATTGACCGTTTGATCAGGTCGCCCTCTTCATAAATTTTTGCAGGCGCGATTGATTTTAGGGTCAATTCGCGGATTTGTTCCCACAAACGCTGCAGGTATTCATAATCACGCTTGATCTCTGTTTTGGTGCGCTTGGCGCCGGCTGTGCGAATAATCAGGCCCGCCCCCAAGGGGACATCGATTTCGGTTGCGATTTCCTTAAGCTTTTTGCGGTCTGCTGCATTGGTAATTTTGCGTGAAATGCCACCACCGCGCGCGGTGTTCGGCATCAGCACACAATAGCGCCCCGCTAGCGAAAGATAGGTTGTCAGCGCCGCGCCTTTGTTGCCGCGCTCTTCTTTTACGACTTGCACCAACATGATTTGGCGCACTTTGATCACTTCTTGGATTTTATAGCGGCGCGGACGCGAACGGCGTTGTGGGCGCAGATCTAATGCATCATCATCGTCTGATACGGATTCAATGCCGTCGTCCTGATCATCCTCAGCAGCATCCGCATCAACGGACTCTGGGGTATCGGGCGTATCATCGGCGTTTTCATCAGTTTGTGCCGCCTCATCCGTCGGCGTGTCAGGTGCCTTGGCTGTCTCTGGCTCTGCGTCTGTCGCGTCGTTTGCTGGTGCAGCTGTTTCATCAACAACAGATGTATCTTCTGCAGGTTCTGCTTCATCCGCAACTGTTGAATCAACCTCTTGTGTGACAATCAGGGGATCATCTTCTACAATCGGAGCAGCCATTGGCGCATCGTTTTCGGTACTTTCGTCGGACGCATCAAGATCAATGGTTTCCATGCCATCGACTTCGCTCTCGGTCACAGCCTCGGTTTGTTTATTGTTGCGACGACGAGGCCCACGACGACGGCGTTTTTTGGGCGCTTCGTCTTCTTCTTCGGCGCGTGCATCTGCTTCTGCCAGTGCGCGCTCTTCTTCCATCAGCGCTTCGCGATCCGCAACTGGGATCTGATAGTAATCGGGGTGGATTTCCGAAAACGCCAAGAACCCATGGCGATTTCCACCATAGTCTACAAAAGCCGCCTGAAGCGACGGTTCAACACGTGTTACTTTTGCAAGATAGATGTTGCCAGCGATTTGGCGTTTTTTTTCGGATTCAAAGTCAAATTCCTCGACCTTGTTTCCGTCAACCACAACCACGCGCGTTTCCTCGGCGTGGGTGGCGTCGATAAGCATTTTCTTAGCCATATTATCCATTCACACATCGCATCCCAAACACGCCGTTCAACGGGGTGCGGAACATAGACGATGTGATTATCTCTTTGGGCGATGGCGCACGCGCGCGCAGGCCGACCACGTTGGGCCCCTGCTCGATTAACGAAATGTCGTTCGCGTTGCATCGCGTCTTCTTCTCCGATCAGGCGAACCTGATCAATTAATGTCCCGTCGCAAAAGCGGTCCGGGGGCGGGTGACCCGAGGGTCTGATCAATCTGAAGTTCGGGAACCAGTCGCTTTGCTGGGTCACAACGAAAAACAGTGAAACTCTCTAGGCAGGATAATTATTAAAAAAGAGCTGCCTGTGTTAAGCATAAGAGGAAAAATACGGAAAATACAATGGTCAAATTACAAATGTGCCCAAATGAGTGAAATTAAATCAATAATATACAAATTTCGGGGCGCGTCGCTGTGCGCCCCGAAAAAATAGTATCATCCTAAGTTTTGCAAACGCTTGAACAAACTGGATGTGTCCCAACGTCCGCCGTCCATTTTTTGCACATCTTTGTAAAACTGATCAACCAGTGCCGTAACAGGTAAGCTGG
>CAXABH010000380.1:0-2337 GCA_963966925.1 uncultured Rhodobacterales bacterium | reverse complement strand
GCGCAAATCTTTTCTATTTAAATTGTGCACCTCCGTAGCGATCAATTTTCCTTCGCCATCGCTGTCGGATTCGCCATCCCCCCCTTCGGGAGTTGTTGCATCCCCTGCACTGCCACCAGTTTCCCCCATCGCATCCCGAGAAGAATGTACATCATTATTCCCCTTTGATTGCATTTTGGGAACCGCACGTGTGCGCACACGCCCCATGTCCATCCAATAGGCATCAAATAAGTCATCGAATTGATCCACATCCTCTTTACAGCCTGTGCAAATCGGGCGTAATGCGTTGCGACATTCATCAGGAGAATACGCATTCATCGCATTCAAAGCGCGTAAGGCAACCGTGGTTTCACCTGCACCCAACCTTAATCCATTGGCGCGCAAATGGGCCATAAACCCTGTTACACGGGCAGCCGGACCTGCATCTTGGGCCGCGAATTTAGTCACGCGGCTCATACGGCTTTGCCTGCGATGCGTTGGGTCACATCTTTTGTGATAGACGCCTGATCGATTTGGGTTTTCAATAGCGTAATCAATGCACGTTGCACCTGTTCTGGATCATCGCTTAGATCAGCAATACCCAATCCAGAAAGGGCCGCCGCGAAATCCAACATTTCGGCAATGCCGGGCACCTTTTCCAATTCTTCTCCACGCAGTTTTTGAACAAACCCGATGATCTGCCGCGCAAGATGGGCGTTCAGTTCGGGATAACGTGCGTTCAGGATTGCCAATTCCGTCTGTGGATCGGGATAATCGACATAGGTGTATAAACACCGACGGCGCAACGCATCACTTAGATCGCGCGTTCCATTACAGGTTAGGATCACGATGGGCACGTGTTTTGCCCGAATGGTTCCTAATTCCGGGATGGTGATTTGAAATTCAGATAGCACTTCTAACAAATAGGCTTCAAATTCCTCATCCGCGCGATCCACTTCGTCGATCAATAGGACGGGTGATTGATCTTTGGTGATCGCCGCCAAAAGTGGTCGTTCCAATAAATAGTCACGCGAAAAAATGCGTGCTTCGGCTGCTTGTCCTGTTGTTCCCTCTTCTGCTGACGCACGAATGGACAGCAGTTGTTTTTGATAGTTCCACTCATATATCGCCTGAGCAGCATCAAGACCTTCGTAACATTGCAACCGCACCAATTCGGTGTTGTGCATTTGGGCCAAAACGCGCGCAACCTCGGTTTTACCGACACCAGCAGCCCCCTC
Source organism: uncultured Rhodobacterales bacterium (assembly GCA_963966925.1). Taxonomy (GTDB): domain Bacteria; phylum Pseudomonadota; class Alphaproteobacteria; order Rhodobacterales; family Rhodobacteraceae; genus HIMB11. Next base: position 1,120 of record CAXABH010000380.1, on the reverse strand, counting down.
TAAAAGCAAAGGGCGTCCAAGCGTCAGCGCCAAGTGAATAGAAACCGCCAAATCATCCGAGGCCATATAGCCCAGATTGGCCATCCCAGATTGTACTTCGTGATAGGTCAAATCGAATTCCGTGATTAAAGCGTCCGCCCCACGAACATCGCAGGGCGGAGTAATTTTTTGGATTACTCGTGCAAACCAAGTTCGTTCGCCGTACGCCAAATCCGCCAATGATCGTGTGGCATATTGGTTTGACGCAATCCAAAGGCACGGAACGCATCATGCACAGCATTGGAAAAACATGGTACACCGCCCACATGGGGGCTTTCGCCGACGCCCTTTGCACCAATGGGGTGATGCGGTGAAGGGGTTACGGTGTGATCGGTTTCGTAATTTGGAACCTCCCACGCAGTGGGCAGGAAGAAGTCCATCAACGTCCCTGTCTTTACGTTCCCCATATCATCATAGGCAATCTCTTGGCCCAAGGCGACGGCCAAGGCCTCGGTTAGACCACCGTGAATTTGGCCTTCGATGATCATCGGGTTGATCCGTGTTCCACAGTCATCCAACGCATAGAATTGGCGAATATCGGTCACACCTGTATCCACATCAATTTCCATGACACAGACATAGGCCCCAAACGGATAGGTCATATTGGGTGGATCATAATAGCTGACCGCCTCTAAACCAGGTTCAATCCCAGGGATCGCCTGATTATAGGCGGCAAATGCGATTTCCTTCATCGTTTTGAACTTTTCTGGCGCGCCCTTCACCACAAAACGATCCACGTCGAATTCAACGTCATCATCATGCACCTCAAGGAGGTAGGCAGCGATCATCTGAGCCTTTGCACGGATTTTACGCCCTGCCATCGCGGTTGCTGCACCTGCCACCGGTGTAGAGCGCGATCCATAGGTGCCCAAACCATAGGGCGCGGTATCTGTGTCGCCCTCTTCAATGGTGATGCTATCGGCGGGCAGACCAATTTCAGAAGCCAGGATTTGTGCAAAAGTGGTCGCATGTCCTTGGCCCTGTGAAATAGTCCCCAATCGTGCAATCGCAGATCCCGTCGGGTGAATGCGAATTTCACAGCTGTCAAACATCCCTAGCCCCAGAATATCACAGTTCTTGA
>CAXABH010000379.1:0-2337 GCA_963966925.1 uncultured Rhodobacterales bacterium | reverse complement strand
GATTGCAAAGCACAGGAAATGCATCGCGTGGTGTATCGTCTGCGCCCTCTCCCTCGTCGTGGAATGTGTCACTGACCCCAGGTCATAAGACCAAAGAAGATCTGTTGCGTGACATGGGGCGCGGTTTGTTGATCACATCGATGATTGGATCGACAATCAATCCAAACACTGGGGATTATTCGCGCGGTGCATCGGGATTTTGGATTGAGAATGGTGAAATCGCCTATCCTGTCAGCGAACTGACTGTTGCGGGAAATTTACGGGATATGTTGAAACGCATTATCCCTGCAAATGATGCGCGAACGCATTTGTCCCGTGTCGTGCCATCTCTTTTGATTGAGGGTATGACGCTTGCTGGTAGCTGATCTAACACTACTGGAACAGGCCGCACGCAAGGCGGGGGAATTGGCCCTGACTTATTGGGGTGGTTCGTTTCAGCATTGGGATAAACCCGAAGATGCCGGCCCCGTAACCGAGGCTGATTTGGCGGTAAATGATCTGTTGCAGGATACGCTGATGGGGGCGCGACCGACCTATGGGTGGTTATCCGAAGAGACCCAAGATGATGCCGCGCGTTTGGGTAAAGACAGATGTTTTATCATCGATCCAATCGATGGCACACGCAGTTTCATGGCGGGTGAAAAAACATGGTCACATTCGATTGCTGTTGTTGAACACGGGCAGGTGATCGCGGGTGTTGTGTACTTGCCAGCCACAAATATTATGTATCGCGCTGCGCGTGGGCATGGTGCTTTTGTTGGGGGCACTCGGATGAATATCAAATGCGCAGAAAATTTGGAAAACACGCGTATTTTGGCCAATCGTGCTGTTATGACCTCAGGTCATTGGCTGGATGGTGTCGCCCCAAACATTGATCGCCATCACCGCCCATCTTTGGCGTATCGTATGGCTGCTGTGGCAGAGGGTAAATTTGACGGAATGATTACGCTGCGCCCCACATGGGAATGGGATGTGGCGGCGGGCGCGCTAATGGTGGAGGAGGCTGGGGGAACTGTATGCGACCGCAACGGACACCCTGTTGGGTTTAATAACCCAACGCCGCAATCCAAGGGTTTGATCGCAACAAGTGTGACACTGCGCGATCAATTCCTGGAAAAACTAGATCGTGTTTAGATCTTAAAAAATGGCTGTAGTGCGCGGTAAAAGAGACTGTTAAACCGAATGGGTGCTTCAGTAACAGCCAGACAAATGCAATCTTCGCCCTCATCAGCGATTGGTGTGTGCTCGACTGTGTCATCTGTTATTTCGATGTCGCCCGCGCGATACTGGCCAGTTTCGTCCCGGAACGCACCCCGCAAAACAAGGGTTAATTCCATCCCTGTGTGCCCATGGTCCGGCGCAGATTGCCCCGCGGGGATATAGAGCAAACGCGCAGTCGCATCACGTCCTGACATAATGATTTTCTGTTTGATACCGCCGCCCAGCGTGCGCCATTCGACGTTGTCCAATGATCCACCGATATATCCCGCCAAAACAGAGGGAATGTCGTTTGCCGGTTTGGGCCGTTGGACAGATTGGTTGCCAAGCATTGACATAGTTTTGGTGAATGCGTCATCGCTCATGGATACAGGCGCTTGATCTTCTATCACATGTCCGCCTACGGCGTCGAAGCTTTCAAGCGTGGCACGACATTCATCACACATGCTGATGTGTGTTGCGATCGCCAACGAAAAGGCCTCGGGCAAGGTGCCCGCCGAATAGGCCATCAAAAGTGCGTCATCAAGATGATGTTTAATCGGTTGGGGTGTCATTTCTAACTCATTGCGTGTCTCAGCTTCTCTAATGCCAATCTAATCCGCGATTTGATTGTGCCAAGGGGAAGCCCGGTTTCATCTGCAAGTTCTCGGTGGCTTAGGTCGCCAAAATAGGCGCGCTCGACCAACTTACGCTGCTTATCAGGGAGCTCGGCAAGTGCCCGTCCCAATCGGTCTGTTTCCTGTTGTAAAGCGATCACATCAGCCTGATCAGGCTCGTGATCTGGTCCCCACGGAAGTTCGTCAGGCTCTGGGCGCGCTGACTTGCGAAGGGCATCAATTTTTTTATTCCGTGCAATCGTAAATATCCAAGTGGCCGCACTGGCGCGTGTTGGATCAAACAAATGTGCTTTGTTCCAAACGGTGACCATAACTTCTTGGGCACATTCCTCGGCCAAGTTTGCATCTGCTCCTGACTTCAGGAGAAAAGATTTTATCCGTGGTGCAAAGTGTCCAAAGAGGGCTTCAAACGCTGCAACGTCATGTGTTGATTTTATCGCCTCAAGGTAAGGAGATCGGAAGAGCGTCGTGTAGGGAAAGAGTGTAGATCTCGGTGGTCGCC
>CAXABH010000378.1:0-2353 GCA_963966925.1 uncultured Rhodobacterales bacterium | reverse complement strand
GATCAGACAGCTATCTTGCGTTCATCTCGGCAACGGCTGTTTTGAATATCATGGTGGTGTTTTTATATTGGCGTCTATTTTTCATCGATCCTGCGCTGGTGAACGGTGACAATACGCCTGTGTGGTTTCAGGAATATTACCTGCATCTGATCGGTCCTGCGATTATTCTGATCGATGCCCTGTTCATTTCCCGCGCGTTTGATCAAATGGTCCGCGGGGCAGCTGGAACTATTGCATTATGCGTTGCGTTTGTGGTTTGGACAGAGGGGTTTGTTGGACCGTTCAACGACACGCCTGTTGGCAGTGTGACATCGGGCCTTACCTATCCGTTCCTGAATGATATGGACATGGGCGGTCGCATGAATTTCTATGCCACAACGATCGCGACTGCATTGGTGTTCTATCTGATCTGCTGGGCTGTTGCCTGGGGCATGCGCAAAATACGCGGATAAAACACGCTTATTCAGCAACGCCTTGCAAGAAACCCATCAAAACCTGTGCCGTCTGCTTTGGATATTCGTCGGGAAAGAAATGTCCACCGCGCATGCCATGGGCCGTGATGTTTGAAAACCGCTTTTCCCATGTGGCAGGCACGTCAAAGGCCCGTTCCATAATCCCATCGCGTCCCCACATTATACAGGCGGGCATGTTCAGGCTGCGGTGCAAATCCCCTGTATCCAGGTCAAAATCATGGGTCAGGGCCGCGCGGTAATCATTGCACATACCCCGAATACAGTCGGGATCACGCCATGCGATTTCATAGGCCTGCATCTGTGCGCGATCAAACTGATCCTCATTCGCGGCCCCCCACCCCATTAAACAGGATTTGTAATAGGCAATCGGATCAGCACCAATCATCGCTTCGGGCAGTGGCGCGGGTTGGGCCAGAAAAAACCAATGGTAATAGGCACGCGCCACATCTGCAGTCAAATCATCCAACAGCAGATGCGTTGGCACAATATCCATAACAGTGATGCTTTTGATCCGCTCAGGAATATCCAACGCCATGCGGTGCGCGGTACGTCCGCCCCGATCGTGCCCCACCACATGAAACCGATCAATTCCCAGATGATCCATCAACCCAATCGGATCAGAGGCCATTTCACGAAACGAATACGCCGCCACATCCGCAGGTTTATGCGAGGCCCCATACCCCCGCAAGTCTGGGCAAATCACACGATACCCCTGCGCCAACATCGGCGCGATGTACCCCCACATTGCATGCGTTTGGGGAAATCCATGCAACAGCAATACAGCATCCCGCGTCCCCCCCATGCGATAATGAGTGCGCCCAGTGGGCAATTCCACATCCTGCGCATCAAATCCGTTGAACATAAACCACCCGTCTATTTCTGATTTTACGCACTATCACGTCAATCATATGTACAAATCAACTTTTTTAAAAAAGTAACCTTGACGTTACATATATACACACCGTATATGTAACCTACAGGTTACTATTTTAAGGAATTTCGTTATGATCTCTACAGACACACTTTCTACATTTCGTCGTATTATGTTTGCAATTACGGGGTTGACCTGTCTTGCCTATGCGGGATTGGCGCTTGTGCAAATGCGACCCGATCCGTTCCCGTTTTGGATCCCGGGCATCCTTGGCCTTATCAGTGCGGCACTGATCTTTGCGCTGGCGGCTGCTGCGGGTCGTAACACTGCACAACAGGCCTTTGACGAAGGTTACATTATGGATAAACGCCGCGCAGAAGCACAGGCGTTTTGGGTCGCATTGATGTTGTACCCCATCTTTGGATTATTCATGGCCACGGGCGCGGTCGCCCTGCCCACGGCATTTGCGGCGATGGGCACTTTGACGGGGGCAGCATACCTGTTGTTGTTTACGTATCATGATGCATTGGGGCGCAAATGAAACTGATCGTGCAAGTCACTGAGGTCAGAAAAGCCAAGGGCCTGACCCAAGCGGATCTGGCCCAATTGGCGAATGTATCGCGTAAGACCATTAATACGATTGAAAATAATGTCTTTGTCCCGTCGACCATTTTGGCGCTGACATTGGCCAAGGTTTTGGACGTATCGGTGCATGATTTATTTAAGCTGCCAGATACATCTGATCTGTAGCGTTTTTAATTTTGGATCTTTAGCGATTAAGAGATTGCCAAGCGCCCGCTATAAGAGGCGCTTGGGTTATAAAATTCATTTCATCCTCGGCGTAAATATCTGTCGTAAAGACACCCAACACCGCCGAACGTGGCGGATGTTTGAAATCCGCTTTAACCGGCCAGCTTATCCAATATGCGGGCCCAGCTTCGGATCCCTTTGTGAAAACTTTCCATATCGTATTTTTCGTTCGGGCTGTGCAATTGATCGTCATCCTTGC
>CAXABH010000377.1:0-2355 GCA_963966925.1 uncultured Rhodobacterales bacterium | reverse complement strand
CCTTGATCACATCGACCTGATCAGTGGTGTCGTATGTGACTTCCTTACTCATTTAGACCTCATCATAGATGACTTCTAAGGATTTTTGTGGCTTGGCATGCTTGCCGCGCATATCTGTGTCAGTTGCTGGAACTAAAACAACATCGCCACCTGTCTCCTTGCTGTCGAAAAGGTTCAACAAACCATCCTGATCCAACGGTTTTGGACGAATGGGGGGTGCGCCCGCAACTTCTTGTGCGAGTGCGCCAAACAAATCACCCCAGGGCCCCGCAGCGGTTCCAACAATCTGGTAGTTTGCTGATTTTTTGCGTAAATCGTCGTCCTGGGGGATCGCCGCCAAAACTGGAATATCCGCAGCTTTTGCAAAGGCTGCTGCCTCACCCGATCCATCATCTTTGTTGATGACCAGTCCAGCAACGCCAACATTGCCACCAAGTTTGCGGAAATATTCAACAGCAGAACAGACGTTGTTGGCCACATAGAGGGATTGCAAATCATTTGAGCCGACCAAAATGACCTTTTGCGCCATATCACGGGCGATGGGCAGACCAAAGCCGCCACACACAACATCACCTAAGAAATCAAGCAAGACATAGTCAAAATCCCAGTCATGAAATCCAAGTTTTTCAAGAAGTTCAAACCCGTGGATGATGCCACGGCCGCCGCAGCCGCGACCGACCTCGGGGCCACCAAGCTCCATTGCAAACACACCGCCTCGTTTAAAGCAGACGTCCCCAATTTTAACTTCTTCACCAGCGAGCTTTTTGCGTGTCGACGTTTCGATGATTGTCGGGCACGCTTTACCCCCAAACAAGAGTGATGTGGTATCAGATTTAGGATCGCAACCGATCAACAAAACCCGCTTACCCATCTCTGCCATCATATGCGAAAGGTTAGCCAGCGTGAAAGATTTGCCAATTCCGCCTTTTCCGTAAATCGCAATGATTTGGGTCTTTTTGGTGGGCTCACTATTTGTTTGCTCTGCCTGGATATCAGCCAAATCCATATTGGCTTCATCACGGAGCCTGTCGGAATAATCCTTTAGGTTCGGAATTTCGTCTTTCAATTTACTGTCTCCCAATCAAGGACCATTTTATAACAAGTGGGGTCTTCAAATGCCTGAACGTAGGCCTGCTTGGCGTTCACTGCCTTGGCGCGGTGCGTCACCAAACCATCAAGAGAGAGAACACCTTCATCAATCAGCGCGTTGACCGCCGTCATATCGTCAGATTGCCATTCCGCCGCGATGCGAAATTTCACTTCGCGCATAAATGCATGAGGAAACGCAAAGTTGATGCGATCTGAATAAAATCCTGACAACACAATTTCGGCACCGCGACCACACCGCTGGATCCATTGATCCAATAAGTCTGTGCAACCCGATGCATCGTAAATGGATTGATAATCTGTCTTGGTATCTTGATCCGGGTGAACCACTTGGTACCCCTGCGCACCTGCCATCCGATTTTCATCAACTTCCCAAACAGTCGGAGGCTTTCCGCCTGCAACAACTGTTAAGCGCGCCAACAATCGCCCAAGGACGCCATGCCCGATTATTAATTCAGGCAATCGCGCATCAAATCCTGCCAAAGCGTGCCGCGCAGTCGCAGCAAGTGCGAACAAGGTTCCGCTTTCACCCAGTGCAGGATTAATTTTGCGGATCCGATCCGCTGGCGTTACCAGATAACTTGCGCTGCCACCAAATAGCCCTTTGGCCTCACGAAATCCGCTAGAACCGGGAACAAAAACAAAATCACCAACTTTGTGACCCGTCCCAGCCGTCGTATCAACAACTTCGCCGACAGCCTCATACCCCGGCACCAGTGGATATGCCAAACCAGGAAACGGCGGCATCGCGCCCGACCATAGCAATTTTTCTGTGCCGGTCGAAATACCAGAATGGCGAACCCGAACAACCACATCTCCACCTTCGGGATCTTTCAATCCTATCTCGGCCAACGATAGTTTTTTGGCACCTTCGATAAGGACAGCTGACGCGTGCATAATGATTCCTCGTTCCCCATAGTCATATTGCGGGTGACTCTATGTGTTATATTAACTTGACAGATCAAACTGTCAATTTTTTTAGACATATACCTGTGTCATTTTTTCCAACACTCGACAACTTGGGTCACATATGGCCGTCTCGAGCGGTGTATTTTAATATTACAAAATCCAATTTTTCTCATTACTTCAGCTAGTTCCGTGGCCGATCGCGTTTTTCCAGTATTCATTGCCATAGTGTAAATTGCGAAATATGTGTCGCCCCATCGGTTTGGTAAATCCTGACCAAGCATAGGCTCAGAAACGATTAGCCTGCCATTTTCCGGAAGCGAGTTGTAAATTTTAATTAAC
>CAXABH010000376.1:0-2372 GCA_963966925.1 uncultured Rhodobacterales bacterium | reverse complement strand
GGTGCTCGCAGTAAGCATTGATGATTCTCGTAACTCCGCACGTGTCGCACCTATGACCTTCAGTCACTCTTCTGGATTACGAAATACGTCTATCGGGTCCAGAACACTGCAAAGCTCGTTGACCTTGGCGTTTTTCGCCCCGATGAATACGCCCTTTTTGAAGCTGCTGAAAATTTTCTGTGGGCTGCGCGTTGTCATTTGCATTTGGTGACCAACCGCGCGGCAGAACAGCTGTCATTTGATTTGCAGGTCGAAGTGGCCGAACGTATGGGGTATCGCGACCAAAAAGGGCGGCGGGGCGTGGAACTGTTCATGCAGGATTATTTTCGGCATGCCACCAAAGTTGGGGATCTAACACGTATATTGCTGACGTCCCTTGAGGCGGATCACACCAAAGACGCGCCACTGCTGGAACGTATTTTTCGCCGCAAGCCCAAAGTACGCAAAGAGTACGAAGTGATTAATGGTCGCTTGGGTGTCAAACATCCCGAAACCTATTACGCAGACAAACTTAACCTGTTACGCATTTTCGAAGAAGGTTTACGCACAGGCCTACTGATACACCCAAATGAAATGCGGATGGTGTCCGCATCTCTGGATCAAATTGATGATGACATGCGCATAAACCCAGAGGCCCAGCGCATTTTCATAGGTCTCATGTTGAAACATGGCAATCCAGAACGCGCATTGCGACGGATGAACGAACTGGGTGTATTGGCTGCGTTCATCCCCGAATTTGAACCCATCGTTGCGATGATGCAGTTTAATATGTACCACAGCTACACAGTGGATGAGCACACCATCCAAGTGATCAAAAGCCTTGCACAAATTGAACGCGTTGAATTGGAAGAAGAACTGCCAATTGCTAGCTCGATCTTGCAAGAAGGCATTAATCGTAAAGTTATGTATGTTGCGCTGCTTTTACATGACATCGGCAAAGGTCGCAGCGAAGATCACTCAATTTTAGGCGCGAAAATCGCGCGTAAGGTCGCCCCAAGATTAGGGTTGAGCAAAGAAGAAGTCGACACAGTCGAGTGGCTGGTACGCTATCATCTGCTGATGTCGGATATGGCCCAGAAGCGCGACATTTCTGATCCGCGCACGGTGCGCGATTTTGCCAAGGCGGTTCAAACGACCGAACGACTAGACCTGTTAACCGTTCTGACGGTATGTGATATCCGCGGTGTTGGACCCAACACTTGGAACAATTGGAAGGCTACGTTAATCCGCGCTTTATACGCAGAAACGCGGCGCGCCCTTGAGGACGGACTAGAGGCGGTTAATCGTAAAAACCGCAGCAACGAGGCGAAAAAATCCCTTAAAGCTGCGCTATCCAGCTGGAAGAAGAGCGAAATACAAGAAGAGTTGGAACGCCATTATGAACCATATTGGCAAGGTTTACCCGACAAAACGCACGTTATTTTTGCAAATTTACTGCGTACCCTAGGTGCGGACGAAATTCGATTGGATGTGCACCCGGACACTGACCGCGACGCAACGCGTATTTGTTTCGCAATACATGATCATCCTGGTATTTTTTCGCGCCTCGCAGGTGCGTTGTCGTTGGTTGGTGCCAATGTTGTTGATGCGCGTTCATACACGACCAAAGACGGGTATGCCACCGCCGTCTTTTGGGTGCAGGACGCCGATGGCGAGGCCTATGATCTTTCACGTCTGTCCCGTTTGCGCAATATGATCGAACGCACTTTGAAAGGTGAAGTTGTCACGCGCGATGCGGTGCATGAAAAAGATAAGTTCAAAAAGCGTGAAAAGGCATTTAAGGTTCCTACTTCGGTTACCTTTGATAACGAAGGGTCCGACATTTACACCATAATCGAAGTCGACACACGCGACCGCCCGGGTTTGTTATTTGACTTAACCCGCACGCTTGCAAACCTAAACGTTTATATTGCCTCTGCCGTAGTCGCGACCTACGGTGAGCAAGTCGTTGATAGTTTTTATGTAAAAGACATGTTTGGCCTAAAATTCTATAGCGACAGCAAACAACGCACCCTAGAACGTCAACTGAGCGAGGCGATCAGCAAAGGGGTTGAGCGGGCAGAGGGATAAGGCATGCTGCGCAATGTGATGACCGTGGGTTTTTGGACCCTGATGAGCCGCATCTTGGGGATGTTGCGCGAGGTTATGTTATACGCGTTAATTGGCGCTGGCCCCGTGCTGGATGCCTTTATCGCTGCGTTTCGCCTACCCAATATGTTCCGACGTTTCACCGCAGAAGGGGCGTTTAACGCAGCCTTTGTTCCGATGTTTTCCAAACGTTTAGAAGCAGATGACAATCCCATTGGGTTTGCAAATCAGGCGATGGGCAGCCTTAGCTTTGTTTTGCTGATCCTAACTGCGCTTGCTATGCT
>CAXABH010000375.1:0-2380 GCA_963966925.1 uncultured Rhodobacterales bacterium | reverse complement strand
CAGTCGTTTTACCTATGTTCAGGATACCCTAAAAATAGGCTCCACACCAAGCACTGCTCAAGCTGCGCGTGGCAAATCTAGGGGCGCTATAGCATAATCAATGCATTTGGCAAACGCTTTCGCACAGAAATCAGTGAAAAGCACAGTTTTCACCCCACGACGCACCAGATATGGTGATCATCACGGAAATTTCTACTGTATCTGTCGAAAAAGATTCGGCGGCTTGCCCCCGATTACCTCAATAGACATTTCATATCCCCTCTCTTATCATTGCGTTTGGTCCATATGCCAAAGGAAATCGCATGTCATTCAGCATCCACACACCACTGATTGAAAGCCGACCGCTATCGCAAAAATGCGGAACGCGGGTTTTTGCGAAAATGGATGCCCTACAACCCTCGGGGTCATTCAAAATGCGTGGGATCGGATACGCAGCAAAACGCCATGCCGTGCAGGGGGCACAACGTTTTATTTCGTCCTCTGGCGGAAATGCGGGTTTGGCAGTGGCCTATGCGGGGCGTGCATTGGACCTGCCTGTGTTGGTGGTGGTGCCAGAAACAACACCGCAACGTGCGATTGACTTGTTAGAACAGGAAAACGCCCATGTGATCGTTCACGGCACCAGCTGGGTCGAGGCGAACGCGCTGGCCCAATCAAGGCGCACAGAAACAGATGCCTTTTTTCACCCCTTCGATGATCCCCTACTATGGAAAGGACATGCCAGCATGATCGATGAAGTGGTCGCCGATGGGCTGCGACCCGACGCGGTTATTCTTTCTGTCGGTGGCGGGGGGTTATTGGCAGGCGTTCATCACGGTTTGCTGCAAAACAGGTTAACCAATACACCCATTTTCGCCCTAGAAACCCATGGAATGGCGTCCTATCACACAGCATTAAACGCGGGTGGCCCAGTGACCCTGGATGCGGTCAGTGGCGTGGCCACATCCCTGGGTGCAAAACAGGTGTGCCAACAGGCCTATGATATTTCACAAACCCACGACATCCGCAGCGTTTTGGTATCCGACAAAGAGGCGGTTGAGGCCTGTTTTGCATTCCTGAATGACCACCGCGTTTTGGTTGAACCGGCCTGTGGTGCGGGTTTGGCGGCGATTTATGCAGGCAAAGTGGACCTAAGCGAATTTGAAAATGTGCTGATGATTGTCTGTGGGGGATCAACCACCCCCATTGAAACGCTAACGCAGTATCGCACTGCGTTGTAATTATACTGCTTTGTAATGATACTGTGCCATAGAACGCGGCGCACAAAAAAACGGGCGGTAAGACATCACCGCCCGCGACAACATACGAAAACTATGCTGTGTCTAGATCATCGCCATGCCGCCATTCACGTGCAACGTTGTGCCTGTGACATAGCCTGCTTCTGCACTGGCAAGGTATAGAACCGCAGCTGCGATTTCATCTGCCTCACCCATACGGCCCGCGGGGACCTGTTGTAAAATGCCGCTTTTTTGATCATCGTTTAATTTATCAGTCATCGCGGTTGTGATAAAACCAGGGGCCACAGCGTTCACAGTGATGCCACGACTTGCCACCTCATAGGCCAATGATTTGGACATGCCGACCATGCCCGCCTTGGATGCGGCATAATTCCCCTGTCCCGGATTGCCCGTTGTTCCCACAACGGATGAAATATTCACAATGCGGCCCCAACGTGCCTTCATCATACCGCGCAACACACCACGGCACAGACGCATGGTTGCCGTTAGGTTCACATCCAATACCGAATTCCATTCCTCATCCGACATGCGCATGAATAGGTTATCTTTGGTAATCCCTGCATTATTGACCAAAACATCAACGCGGCCCATCGCCTCAACCGCCTGTTTTGGAAGCGCTTCGACAGCCTCGGCATCCGACAAATTACATGTCAAAATGTGACAACGATCGCCCAGTTCATTTGCCAGTGCCTCTAACGGATCACGGCGTGTTCCGCTAATTGCAACAGTCGCACCCGCAGCGTGCAACGATTTCGCAATTGCACCGCCAATGCCGCCTGATGCACCTGTAATCAGTGCGTTTTTACCTGTTAAATCAAACATCATTTTATCCTTATCCTTGCGCCGCAGCAGCGGCATCTGCTGCTGTTCCAACTGCTTTGCATTCAATTGCGCGATCAATGCGACGCACCATTCCACTAAGCGCCTTACCAGCACCGATTTCCCAAATCTGATCCACACCTTGGCTGGCCATCCACATCACCGATTCACGCCAGCGAACAGATCCTGTCACCTGCTGCACCAATAATTCACGAATTTCATTTGGATCACTGACACCTGCGGCACGCACATTTGATACCACCGGCACGGCGGGGGCCTGGATGTTCACATTCGCCAGCGCCTCTTTCATCTTATCGGCGGCA
>CAXABH010000374.1:0-2387 GCA_963966925.1 uncultured Rhodobacterales bacterium | reverse complement strand
TGATCGACGAAGCACGTGCATTAATGGCTGAATATTCAGCAGACTAATCCAAAGTTCCAACCATCGGGCCGCTGATCTAAATTGGCGGCCCGTACTTTATTTTAGAACTCGGGGGCACCTTTGCACCGCTTTTTCTTATTCCTCTCGAAATTCATGGCAGTGCTCGGGGGCATTGTGCTTTCAGCACTTATTCTATTGATTTGCGTATCCATTATTGGGCGTACCATCGGGATTGGCCCGATCAACGGTGATTACGAATTGGTTGAGGCCGGAATAGCGTTTTCTATTTTTGCCTTTCTTCCGTTGGCACAAATTACAGCAGGTCACGCGACGGTCGACATTTTTACCAATTCTTTACCACCCAAAATTCAACGCCTGTTATTGGCGGTCATCGAAATTTTCTTTGCTGCGATGTTAATCATGGTGGCATGGCAACTCCGCGAAGGTATGTTTGACAAACTTGAGCGCGGACAAACAACATTCCTACTGCAGTTCCCCGTTTGGTGGGCCTACGCGCTTAGCGTTTTTGGTGCCTTTGCCGCGGCGATCATAGCAATCTACACTGCATTTGCCCGAGTATACGAGGCATTTACAGGTGTCCAAATTCTAGAAGCAGAGGGAACCGAACATTGAGTAATCTTGAAATCGGCCTTTATTCATTCCCAATCCTGCTGATCTTAATCTTTCTCCGAGTCCCGATTGGTTTGGCCATGTTCTCAACAGGTTTTGTTGGGCTTTCAATTGTTACGGGCGCACCTGATATTCCACTGGCAAAAATGAAATCAGAGGCGTTCACTACTTTCTCTAGCTACTCGCTCTCGATTGTACCCATGTTCTTGCTTATGGGGCACTTTGCGACACTAGGTGGGATGAGTCAGGCATTGTTCAAGGCGGCAGAGGGCTGGCTGGGTCACCGCAAAGGCGGCGTCGCAATGGCCGCTGTTGGCGCGTGTGCTGGGTTTGGCGCGATATGCGGTTCTTCACTTGCTACGGCTGCCACGATGAGCCGCGTCGCCTTGCCAGAAATGAAGCGTTACGGCTATGCAGGTGGTTTTTCAACCGCAACACTTGCCGCCGGTGGAACGCTCGGCATTTTGATCCCGCCATCTGTTGTTTTGGTCATCTATGCCATTTTGACCGAACAAAATATCGCAAAACTATTCCTTGCTGCCTTTGTTCCAGGAATATTGGCCGCAATTGGATATGTCATTGTAATCTCGATCTACGTTCGGCTTTATCCCGATTCTGCTGGCGTTCGTGAACGCGTACCCTACCTTCAGCGCCTGAAAGACCTAAGTGCAGTTTGGCCCGTACTGCTTGTCTTTATTGCAGTTGTTGGTGGTATTTACGGTGGTATTTTCACACCGACTGAAGGGGCCGCAGTTGGGGCATTGGGAACTGGTTTGATCGCTTATTTCAATGGGGGACTAACACGCACCACATTGGTAGAAAGCTTTACTGTCACCGCACGCTCGACCGCGATGATATTCTTAATCGTATTGGGTGCAGGATTTTACAACGGTTTCTTGGCGCTGACCCAAGTCCCCCAGGAAATTGCAGGGTGGGTTGTTGGGATGGGGTTTAACCCATGGACGGTACTTGTCCTGATTTTGGTGTTTTATCTATTGCTGGGTTGCTTGATGGATAGCTTATCCATGATTTTACTTACGATCCCAATCTTTTTCCCTGTAATCACAGCGCTTGATTTCAATTTTACCTCATTGGCCGAATTACAAGCGATGAAGGCAATGGTGGTGATCAACAGTGGTTCAATCCCCGAGGCTGTCAGCGGAGACATGCTGGCCAATATAAAAACAGCGATTGCAAATGGCGCGGAACTGACGCGCGAACAAATGCGCGCGCTTGATATCCGAATGAGCAAGGGCATGGCGCGTCGCATCGAGTCAGAACAAGTTGCGATCTGGTTTGGCATTCTGGTGTTGATCGTTGTCGAGGTTGGTTTGATCACACCGCCTGTTGGCATGAACCTATTCATCATCAATGCGATGGATCGAAAAACACCAATGATCGAAACGTACAAAGCAGTCATCTTGTTTGTTGCATCAGATTTGGTGCGTGTCGCACTGTTGGTTGCCTTTCCTGCGATCACGTTGTTCTTGGTTCAGTGGTAGTAAGAGACCTATGCATTGATAATACCTAGACTTCATGCCTTTGTCAGAGCGTACTTTTATAACTGGCAGAAACAGGGTCCATGCAGATTTTCATTGCAACCGAGGAACAGCCGGACTTTGTGAGGGCCTAAAACAGGTCTTGCTCCAAGATGACACATGACAAGCGATAGGATACATGTGCAAAATGCAAAAAACTGGTCGGCTTATTGGTAAGTCGCTAAAAATAATATGCAATCTTAGATTATTGATTCTATC
>CAXABH010000373.1:0-2390 GCA_963966925.1 uncultured Rhodobacterales bacterium | reverse complement strand
ATGTTTTGTGTCATAAATAATTTCTTACCATATTCAACACTCAGTTACGAAATATATATGATGTTCGCAAGCGCCACTTTGGTTAGTAAGGTTTATCTGACTGCCCCTGTGTTAGTTCTGTGAGGCAACCTTGTGTTCACGCCAAATTACATAAAGCCCAGCAGCAATGATAATGGCGCCACCAAACCAGACGGGCAGTCCCGGCCAATCCCCAAAAATTATCCATCCCCAAACAATGGACATGGGCAATAGCACATATTCAAATGGCGCAATTGTTGCCGCAGGTGCGCTGCGATAGGCTTGGGATAGACAATATCCCACCCCAGTTGCAAGAACACCAATTAAGACAAAATAGGACATGTCGTTTGTGCTTGGAATAATCCATGCACGTAACAAAAACACCAAACTTGGATGTTCCACACTGTCGATGAACTGCCCGCTACCGACAATCAATCCGCTTATCCCACAAAGCAAAACAAATGTTATTTGTATGTAAAACGCCATTGCAGATGCTCTGGTTTTTGCCAATTTGCGCGTTAAGACTTGCATTGTTGCATAAAACAATGCGGCCAGGATAGGCAGAAGGTAAATCCAAATGCTGATGTCGTCGCGCGCCTCGCTTTGGGTGCGCACCATAATCAGCGTGCCACAAAACCCTACAATAACCGCACCCCATCTGCGCGGGCCCACACGTTCCCCAAGGATCGGGATCGAAAGCACGGTGATCATAATGGGCGCGATAAAAAAGAGAGCCGTAGCATCAGAAAGCGGAAGGACAGCCAATGCCGCAAAAAAGGTCATGTTAGATGCAAACACCATAACAGCGCGCACTGCATGCAAACCTGGTTGATCGGTTTTTAGGATGCGCCAACCGCCTTCCAGTTGAAGCAGAATCAGAGTGAAAAATAATGCAATCCCAGATCGCAAGAAAACCATCTGGTGTAATGGGTATTCGCCGGAAAACCGTTTTATGATCATGTCATTGACCGAGATAAACAGCATCCCCAAGACAATAAACATGATCGCATAGCCAGATTTTGAAAGGGGCATCGGTTTTCCAATTAATTCGATATTTGTGTATTCTAATCGAATTCAGTTGAAAAAACCGACATAATACCGACGTTAAACCGATGCATTACCGACGTTGGTTTTGCGGGTGTTGTGGGCAGGTTAGAACATGGTCGTTGACCAATCCAGTTGCCTGCATAAACGCATAGGTGATGGTTGGGCCGCAAAATTTGAAGCCACTTTTCTTTAGTGCTTTTGATAAGGCTTCTGCAATTGCTGTTTGGCTGGGTACCTCACTTAGGTCGTGCCATGTATTTTGGATCGGTGCGCCGTTGACAAAATTCCAGATGAAATCACTAAATCCTTGATCATTATCGATAATTTTCCATGCACGGGCGGAGGTAAATGCGCCCTCAATCTTGCCTCGGTGGCGCACAATTCCCGCGTTTTGCAGCAAAGTTTCAGTTTCTTTATCGCCCCAAGCTGAAATTATATCAGGATCGAAATGTTGAAACGCTGTTCTGAAATTTTCGCGTTTTCGCAATATTGTAATCCAGCTTAGACCGGCTTGAAACCCCTCTAACATCAAGCATTCAAACAGTTTTTTAGAATCGTAAACAGGCACCCCCCATTCTTTATCATGATAATCTTGATACAGCGGATCCCCCTCCGCCCAGCGACACCGTTCCATCGTTTTGATTCTTTCTTCAGGGTTTATTAGGAATTTCAGTTTCAAATCAGCCTGATCATGGAGGAAGATGATGGTTGATCGCAAGCGTTATGACATTGCCGCATCCGAAGATAACCCGCTGGAGTATGCAACAGCGCGCCGTGACTCAGATGTATTGTCGTATTTACGCAGGGCGTTAGAGGATAAAACAGCACTGTTGGCATACCAACCAATTGTTGCGGGCCGTGGCCCCCATAGTAGTGTGTTTTATGAAGGTTTGATCCGAATTCCGGATCCTACGGGTCGCATTATTCCAGCGCGCGATTTTGTTTTTTTGGCTGAAGAAACAGAGCTTGGGCGACAAATAGATTGCACGGCATTGTATCTAGGATTGACCGAATTGGCAAAATTCCCTGACTTGCGTCTATCCATAAATATGTCGGCACGATCTATTGGATATGGTCAGTGGGTTGATATTTTAGGCCGTGCCTTACGTCGTGATTCTTCGATTGCAGATCGACTGATTTTGGAAATCACCGAAAGTTCTGCGATGCTGGTGCCTGAACTGGTGATGCATTTCATGCGTGATTTGCGACAGCGTGGGATCACTTTTGCGCTTGATGATTTTGGGGCAGGGACGACGTCGTTCCGATATTTGCGCGACTTTGCCTTTGATATTGTGAAGATTGATGGACAATACACGAAAAACGTT
>CAXABH010000372.1:0-2397 GCA_963966925.1 uncultured Rhodobacterales bacterium | reverse complement strand
GTTAATCTGGTTTCAATCATATGTAACGCAAGTTCAAACGCTGCCGCTGCCCCAGACGCGGTGATTAGGCGGTTTTGTATTTCGACAACTTGATCTGAGGCTGTGACGGATGGAAACTCTGCTTCAAATGCACTGCGATAACACCAGTGAACGGAAATGGATGTTTTTGTACCCAATCCAGCCCTCATCAACGGAAAAACACCACCGCTTATGGCGCCCATGGTAACTCCGTGTCGAAACATTATGCGAAGGGTCGCAGGTGTAGATTGCAAATTAAAACTGTTATTGGGTGCGGATAACAGGATTAAGTAATCTAACCCATTCACCTGATCCAATGTGGTGTCGGGGTCAAATCCGACCTGCGCACTAGAGGTCACTTTGCCGTCTTCTTCTGTAATCAAGCTCCATTGGAATGCCGTTTCATTAGAAATTTCATTCGCGGCACGCAACGGCTCAATAAAGGAGGTGAGACAGGCCATCGGAAATCCGGGAAAAATCAGAAACCCTATGTGAATTGTTTTTTGCACGCACAGATCCTAAGCAACACTACCTGAATAAATCTGATAGGAAATTTAATGGTATAGCTATGAGAATTATAGTATAAAAGGTTAAGATGTCGATCAATGATGTTCCAACGAACCCCGCAATAGCTATTGAAAAGATTAACCAGAAAATGAACGTGACCCTCAGACAAAACCCACACTCTTTATCCGAAGCACGTGAAAAAGTGCTTGAGGTCGCAATCGGCCGAGAAGTGCGTGCATATCGCAAACAAAAAGGGATCACAGTGGCGGAACTATCGATGCAGACGGATTTGTCGATCGGGATGTTGTCGAAAATCGAAAATGGGAATACATCGCCATCTTTGACCACTCTGCAAACTTTGGCGAATGCCCTGTCGGTACCTTTGACATCGTTTTTTCGTCAATATGAAGAACGTCGTGAGGCAGTGCACACCAAAGCAGGTGAGGGGGTCGAAATTGATCGTGAGGGGACGCGGGCAGGTCACCAATATAACTTGCTTGGTCACATTGGTGCAAATTCCAGTGGGGTGATTGTTGAACCTTACTTAATCACATTGAACGAAGAATCTGATACATTCGAGGCCTTTCAGCACGCAGGCATCGAAACGATCTATATGTTAGAAGGTGAAGTAGAATATCGCCATGGTCATGACACGTTTAACCTTCAACCTGGTGACACACTTTTCTTTGATGCAGATGCGCCTCACGGTCCTGAGAAACTTGTAAAATTACCTGCCAAGTACCTGTCGATTATTAGTTATCCGCAAGGTTAAACACATAAGCGACGATCGCGTAGCTCACAATAACCAGCTGCTATAACGTTGAATGCGGGATTTAGGATACTTTTAATACATGCCTTAGGGTCGGCCGCGATCAAGCCTGATCCGCGTTTAAAGGAAGTGCATCATTAGGCATCTGCACTTCCGATTTATTCTGGTCAATCCACTATGTGATTATTTCTGCAATGCAGGTTCTGTTTCGTTGTCGGGAAATACCCCCGGCGATGTTGGTAAGCCGTCGTCATACTTAGATAAGAAATCTAACATCATTGGTCGATTGTCGATAAACCCCTTATAGGTCGCCAGCTCCTCGGGTAAATCACGAATGACACGATGCAAACGGCGACCCCATTTCGGTGACTTTACAATGTCCTGAAATGCAATGAGGTAGCAACGAATTGGAAAGACCAGCGCGTTTGAGCGTGGAAGTCGGAAAAATGACTGTAACTCGACCCGCAAGTGTTGCTTTGCACCAATGTTTTCGGGTGTTAGCGTTGTTTTCTGGATGCCCCATTTATGGTAATTTTCTGGCGACGTATCCAGCAACGGGTTCACTGTCATAGTCCAATTTAATCGCCGCGCTGGGGCCCCTTGTGGGATATTCAACAAAAACTTTAGGGCACGTTTGAATATGCCTTTTTCATGTGCCAAAGGCACAGGCGCGTGCCATTCAAAAAAATTCATTCCAATGTCGAAATCAAGGGACCAGTCAGCTTGCGTGGTGACCATGCCTGCATCCATCCACAGATTATCATCGCGCTGATCAAGCACACAGAAATCGCCTTGCGTTTGGCGCGTGATATACTCCATCGGGCCGTATGGCAGCGTGGTTTCATCCATAAACGTAAAGGTATCGTCAATGCCCATTGGTTTATTGATCCAGCGCCATGTATCACCATCGCGATGTAATTCGAACAAGTCTGGGTAATCTTCGGATTTGGATACCATGATAAGCTCTAACAAATCCCAACCCGCCAAAGTCATATGCGGGAGCGATTGACACCGCAGTGGATCATCGGCCAACACCATCGCGCGGTCTTCCATTTCTGAAATATAATGTTCATCCACGTCAAAGCGCTTTGCGTAAACAGATC
>CAXABH010000371.1:0-2399 GCA_963966925.1 uncultured Rhodobacterales bacterium | reverse complement strand
TCCAATCATCGATGTGATCAACAAACCGCGCCCCATGTCACGCAGCAGATCTTCTTTGGTCTTATGACCTTGGGTCAGTGACACATTCCACGACGAGGGAGAGGGCGCAGACGATACCCCACGCGATGCATTCCCTGTGCTTTGCAACCCCAGTTTACGCGCGCTTGCCAAATCCAATGTCCAGCCCGTTAAAACGCCATCATCCACAATTACACGCTTTGATGTTGCCAACCCTTCGCCATCAAATGCGCGCGATCCATTCACACGCGGGCGGTGCGGATCCTCGATCAATGATAATCCGTGGGGCAATACCTGTTCACCCAACAAATCCTTGGCCCAACTGGAACCACGCGCGATCATCGCGCCATTGGTGGCTGCCAACAGATGTCCAATCAACGATGATGAAATACGTTCATCAAAAATGATCGGGTAACTGCCCGTTTTGGGTTTTTGTGGATTTAGGCGTTCAACTGCACGCGCCCCTGCCTGTGTGCCAATGTCTTCGGGACTGCGCAGGTCGGCCTGATGGATCCGCGTATCCGCGTCGTAATCACGCTCCATCCCCGTTCCTTCGCCTGCGATCGCAACAGCCGAGGTTGAGCGCCCCGTATAAGCAACGCCGCCTGCAAATCCGTTGCTGGTGGCCATAAATACATCTGATGCGGAATAACCTGCTGCGGCGGCATCCATTTGCGTAACACCTGTCACGGCAATCGCTGCGGCCTCGGCACGGCGTGCATCCTCTTCCAGCTCGGCTGCGGTGGGTTCGGGCGTATCGTCGGCCATTTCCAAATTCAACTGATCATGCGCCTGTGACAATTGTGATGCATCCGCCAACCCCGTATAGGGATCCTCTGGGGCCTCTTTGGCCATTGCAACCGCACGTTCAGCCATCGTTGCGATGGTATCAGGGCGCACATCTGAACCCGATACAATGGCACTACGCTGTCCAATAAATACGCGCAAACCGATATCCACACCTTCGGATCGCTCGGCATGTTCCAAGGCACCATTTCGCACATCAATCGAAACAGAGGTACCTTGCGCCGCAACGGCATCCGCCTGATCTGCGCCAGCCGCCTTGGCAGCATCCAGCATGTGTTGTGTCAAATCAGACAGGGAATTGGGGGGTCGGGTCATGGCGTCCTCACTATCATTGGCAAAGAGGTAATGTTTCACCCATGCGAAAGCAAGCAGTCCAAGATTTGTTTTTCGGATAATCCGACACCTTTGGTTATGATGCAGCACCCAACACCCTGCTTTTTCTGCTTTTCATTCAGGAAAAATTCGCAAATTGTAGGGAAAACGCACGAGGGTTAAGATGGAAAAAGTTGCACTGATCACAGGGGCCGCCCGCGGTATCGGCAAAGCAACAGCCGAGTTATTTTTGGAAAATGGATATCACGCAATCCTGCTGGATCGGGACGAACAGGCATTAATCGAAACCCATCAGTCGCTGCAAAACACAAGCGCCTATTTATACGATGTATCCAACCCGCAGGCAGGCGGTGAAATCGCCGCGCGCATTTCGTCCGAACATGGGCGATTGGACGCATTGGTGAACAACGCCGGCGTAGCGGATTTTGGCCCCATAGAAGCACACGATCAATCCAAATGGCGCCGTGTGATGGAAACCAATCTGGATGGTGTTTTTTACATGACACAGGCCCTAACCCCGATATTAAAGCAAACGCAGGGGGCAATTTTAAACATCGCCTCAATCTCGGGTTTGCGCGCCTCTACTCTGCGGGTGGCATACGGGACATCCAAGGCCGCAGTGGCGCATTTGACCAAACAACAGGCCTGTGAGTTGGGAGAATACGGAATACGCGTGAATTGTGTCGCGCCAGGCCCTGTAAAAACCAAATTATCAATCGCAGTTCATACACCTGAAATCATTCAGGCCTATCACGATGCGGTGCCACTAAATCGTTATGGCAGTGAACGGGAATTGGCAGAGGTGATTTATTTCCTCTGCTCACCCAAGGCATCTTATGTCACAGGACAGGTTGTGGCCGTTGATGGCGGGTTTGAGGCGACAGGCGTGGGCCTGCCGGCCTTGCGTGATTAACGCCTTAGCGCATGCGCTGACCGTTGACGTAAACACCGCCGTTGGAACGCACTTCCACATCAGAGGTCAATTCATCTTCGCCCGTGGCAACAAATCCCATGCCCATTCCCATACGGATGGGCATCAATTGATCAGGTTGTAGCAGTCCTGCCTCGATCAATTGATCAAAGACCGTATTCAATCCGCTGACCACAATGCTTGCTTCACCTTCAGGGCGGGGCATGCCATCAAATGTCTGTAGATCGTTCATGTCAAAGGTGAAATCGCCCGATCCTTTGGCCACTGCGCCCAACGCGGAAATCAACAGTTCATTCAAACCAAAACTTTC
>CAXABH010000370.1:0-2406 GCA_963966925.1 uncultured Rhodobacterales bacterium | reverse complement strand
TCGCGTGATTGATCGTTTGCACGCTCCATGAAATGTTGCAAAACATAATCCCGAATGGCGCTGGCCAATCCTTCGGTTTCAATGTCGCGCCCTTCGTCAATTTTTGCGGCTAATTCATTGATCGCTAAATCCCGATCACGCGCAATCGCGCAAAAGGCCGACCAAAAGCGATCTTCGATGCTGACGGATGTGCGATGCCCCCGCAACGTGAGAGAGCGTTTTTTGGGGCGTAGGCTCATGTGTCTAACTTGTGCTGATCTACTGTGTCTTTGGCCTTGGCAGTGATCAAATCATCCCGTTTCTTTTCGCCCTTGGTGCGTCCAAATTTGCGTGCGTTCTGATCGGCGATTTTACGTTTTTGATCGCGCTGTTTGGTTTTGCGGGCACGGTTTAGATTGATAATCTCGACCATAATACAGAACCAACCTTATCGGCGGAATTGATCCAATGAAACAACCTCGGCTTCTTGGCGGGGTTCTGCATCAGCTGCATCATCTGTTGGTGCGTCATGTGATGGGGCATCCTGTGCAACAGGCTCATAATCGTTGTCGTCCATATTTTGGTTTTCAAACCGCAGACCAAATTCGACCGATGGGTCAACGAATGTTTGGATCGCATCAAATGGAATGTGAATGGGCTCTGGCTGATCGCCAAAGTTCAAAGTGATGGAAAATCCGTCTTCTGTTATGATGAGATTATCAAACCAGTGTTGTATAACAATGGTCATCTCCTCAGGATAACGATCCCGAAGCCATGCGGCGAATTCCACATCAGGATGCGTGGTGTCAAAAGTGATAAAGAAATGATGCTGCCCAGGTAGGCCGTGATCACGCACCTGTTCGAGCACATCAAAAATTAGACCCCGCATTGCGTTATGCATCAATGCTCCGTAATCTAATGTATCTGTCATGCGAAACTCCTTATCGTTATCTTAACCATAAGGGAATTCTTCGGAAACGAAAGCGTATATTTCTATGAAGTGAGGGTATTCTGTTGCCAGGAACCCCCGTAACCCCGCCTAAAGTTGCTTGACCTTAGGGCTTTAGATTTCAGTATCTCCGACCGCTTACGCAGCCATTGCTACTGGAGCACGATTGTCATTTGCAATTGTACAGTTTTCGCCGATAACGGTGGCAGACAGCCGAAACAAAGCTAACCCCTTTAGACGTTCGTCGATCCTATTTCAGCCCCATGTGATTTGGTGGAGCTGCCGGGTACCGCCCCCGGGTCCGATCCGCTTATTGCGGGCGCGTTTATGTCCATAGTCCCGAAGGACATGACATACATATGTCTGATCAATGCGGATGTGAAGGGCTGTTTTTGATTTTACGCGCTCTCGCTATCTATTTTTTCACGATCGGCCAATACCTTGGCGGCCAGCTGCATCGAATAGTCTGCCAATTCACCCAATGTGTGTTCGGCCAATGGAATATCTTGGGTTTCTAGTGATGTGATTAGGGCTGCGTGATGGCTGATGATTTTAGCGCGCGAGCGGGCGGTAAATGTGATCATGTTCATCAAAGGCTGCATCGCCTCAACCGCCCCTGTCAGTTGATAGGACAAAACGGGGTTTTGCGCACAATCCACAAAGGATCGGTGAAATGCCACATCTGATGCGCACCATTCCTCATCACTAAGATCGGGCGAAGTTTGTCGGTGCAACTCACGGCGCATGATCGACAGTTGTTCATCACTGCGGCGCGCACAGGCCAATGGCACACAAGATCGTTCCAGTGCAAAGCGCGCTTCGCAGGCGACATCAATATTTATATCGTTCATCGACAGCAGCAGGGTCGATGTTGTGATGTTTTGGGAATATGCGTCCTCATAACTCAGCTTGTTTACAAAGGCGCCGCCAAAGGCCCCGCGCTGCGTGCGGATCAACGACTGCGCCGCTAATCGTTTCAACGCCTCTCGCACCGTAGAACGCGACACAGAAAACTGATCTGACAGTTCGGCCTCAGAAGGCAGGCGTTCGTTTACGATCAAACGCCCCTCAACAATCGAATCCCGAATTTTGGATGCGATTTGAGCAGAAAGATCCGTTGCGTCATTTTGTGTTTTTTTCATTTGTCAGACAATTAAAAGTCTGACATTTAAATTTCAAGCATTAATTGGAATCGCAGTAATGGTTTCTGAACATATTCGCAAAATGACAGGATGGCACTGGATCGGCCTTTACGGGGCGATTTTGGTGGCGTGGGGCGTGCTTTATGCCATGTCACTGTCTGTGGGCGACTTGCGGGAATTGCGTGCGATATATGGGGCAGAGTTTTGGGCAACGCTTTGTGTGGTTAGCCCTGATGGTGCGGGTTTTTTCCGCCTGTTCTTGATGTGGTCGTTAATGAGCATTGCGATGATGGCGCCAACGGCGTTGCCCGCGTTTGCGACGTCTGATGCTCCGGG
>CAXABH010000369.1:0-2409 GCA_963966925.1 uncultured Rhodobacterales bacterium | reverse complement strand
CACCAAATCATCCACATATGTAAAATCCCGTTTCATTTTATCATGATTGTAAACATCAATCGGACGATCATTCAGAATTGCATCGGTGAATTTAAACAATGCCATATCGGGGCGCCCCCAGGGACCATAGACCGTAAAAAAACGAAACATCGTAATGGGCAGATTAAATAAATGGGCATAGGAATGCGCCATTGCTTCGTTTGATTTTTTGGTTGCTGCATAAAACGACATCTGATGATCAGCACGTTGGGTTTCCACATAGGGCATATCCGTATTTGCCCCATACGCAGATGAGGTTGAGGCAAGCAGCATGTGTTTTGGCGGATGCGCGCGCGGCCTCTAGCAATTCAAAGGTGCCGATCAAATTCGCCTCAAGGTAGGCGCGCGGATTGTCAATGGAATAGCGCACGCCTGCCTGGGCCGCCAAATGAACAACAGCGTCATAGCCCGTTGAAAACAGATTGACTAACACCCCTGGTGTTTCAATTTTTCCTTCTGTAAATGCAAATCCCTCACGCGCCATCAGTCGATCCAGACGTGCGGTTTTCAGGGTGGGATCATAATAATCATTCAGGCTGTCAATGCCTGCCACCTGATGGCCCTGATCCAGCAATAGATGGGCCAAGGTTGATCCAATAAACCCCGCAACACCTGTGATAAATACCCGCATAACACCCTCAATCTAAATTCGTTTTTCGATCAATAGCGTGGGAACAGATCCTTGTCACGATAAAGGGCGCGCAAATAGCGCGCCCTGTACCTGTCTGTGAAATCCCATTATGCCAGTGATGGCAGCCACAACACGATCTGCGGGAATGCAATCAAGCCTGCAATCGTTAATGCATCGGCGATAAAAAAGGGTGTCACACCGCGAAATACGTCCTGAACAGAAATATCATCACGCACCCCTGCAACCACAAAACAGTTCAGACCAATGGGAGGCGTGATCAAACAGAATTCAGCCATTTTCACCACCAAAATCCCGAACCATATCGCACACATCGGCCCCGACATACCAAAAGCACTGTCGCCAGCTGATACAAATTCGCCCCCATTCAGCGCCATAACCGCAGGGTAAACCACCGGCAACGTCAACAACAGCATGCCAATCGCATCCATGAACATTCCCAAAACCGCATAGGCCAATAGGATCAATACCAACGTCAGCATGGGGGATTGATCAAGGCTGACGATAAATTCGGAAAATGCACTTGGCAGTTGGGCAAACCCAAGAAAGCGCACATAAATCAGCACCCCCCAGATAATGGCAAAAATCATCGCACTCAGCTTGGCAGTTTCGATGATGGCCTCGCGCAGTTGTGACCATTTCGTACCGTGCAGCAGAGCCATAACAAAAACGACAAAGGCGCCCAATGCGCCCCCTTCTGTCGGGGTGCCCCATGCATCGCCGCCAAACGGGTTATAAATGAAAAAGATGATAATCAGCACCACAAAAAACACAGGAAACGCTGGAATCAATGACGCAAATCGTTCCCCCCACGTGAACCCACGCACGGGCGGGCCAAAATTTGGGATGATCAACGCCATTGCCACAATCAATCCGCCATAAACCACCGCAGAAAATGCACCAGGAATGAAGCCGGCCAGCAACAGCATCCCAACGTTTTGTTCAACGATTAGGGCATAAATCACCAAAATTGCCGAAGGCGGAATAAGCGAGGCCAATGTCCCCCCCGCCGCAACAACCCCCGCAGCAAAGCGTTTATCATAACCCACCTTTAACATTTCAGGGATCGATATACGTGCAAAAACCGCAGCCGTGGCGACAGACGCCCCCGACACGGCCGCAAAACCCGCTGTTGCAAACACCGTTGAAACCGCCATGCCACCAGGCAGCCATCCCACCCACTTTTTCGCGGCCTCAAACAATGCGCGTGTCAGGCCCGCGTAATAGGCCAGATACCCGATCAAGATAAATGTCGGGATCAACGACAGCGCCTGTGATGAAATTTTCGAATGCGGCACCTGCCCTGCTGTTTTTACGGCAACACCCAGCGCCCAACCAAAATCTTCGGGATCATAGCCCTTTTTCGCCCAAAAAATCCACAACAGGCCCAGAAACCCCGCCAAGGCCGCCGCAAATGCGACACGCATTCCCAAAACAACCATGCAGACCATGATGATGGACACGATTATCCCAATATCAATCGGTTCCATTCTTGGCCCCTCTCTCCATCAATGCGGCCTCTGCGGCGGCTTGTTCTGCGACCGATTGCATTAGGGGTACGGCAACGGGGCTGTCTAATCCTAAGTAAAGCGCACGCGCATATCCAGTAATCTGTACGATGATCCGCAGGACCAAGACCGAAAACATCATAGGCACCAGCAATTTCGTGGGCCAAATTGGTAGGTTAATGTCAATCGTGCTGTCACGGCTCCACATGGGGG
>CAXABH010000368.1:0-2410 GCA_963966925.1 uncultured Rhodobacterales bacterium | reverse complement strand
CCCGCAAATAAGAATCGGCTGGAACATTTTGAGTGTGCCAGCGATCATCCCAAACATTGTGATCTGCGCTGGACTGCGTGGCCGCATATTCACGCGTAATGCGAATAGTATTTTTATACGGATAAACCAAACATCCATGCAAACTGCTGGGTTTTGCGATTTGCATATCTGACAAAACACGCTGCAGCGCATCAAACCGCGGTCGATAAAAATTACCAGAAATCCAACACAGGCCTGCGGATAACAGGCGCGCTTGTATTTCGTGCGGTGCCGCAAAAAAACCATTGTGATCTAAAATCAGATCTGTGCCCTGCTGAAGAGCCGTTTTTTGAAACACATCCCGCGCAGTTTGATCCAACGCAGCTTGCGCGCGCTGCATGTGTTTGGCCATTAATGCGAAGCGATCCAGTGAAATTCCCGCTGATTGCAATTGTGGTAACAACTGGCGCATGGCAATTCGATCAAACGCAGTATTTTCATTGCTGGGGTCATCACACCATGGTTGATCAATTTCACCCAAATAATAGCGCAAATCCTGTCGCAGGATATTAAGCAATGGGCGGATCAGCATCATACCACTGGGGTGGTGCGCGACTGGTTTCATGCCTGTCATTCCATCAACACCCGAACCACGTTTCAATCGCAACAACAGTGTTTCGGCCTGATCATCCAGTGTATGACCGATCAAAATGTGTTGAATGTCCCCGCGCCATTCGTTGATGATGCGATAGCGCGCCTGTCGCGCTGCATCCTGCAAGTTTCCAGTGTGATCCCAGTCACGCCAAACTTTCACGTGATGTGCAACACCCATATCTGCACACCATTGCGCAACACGCGCTGCCTCATCTGCGCTGTTTTCGCGTAAATCATGATCAATCGTAATCGCGCACAGTGTAACATTTTGCGCATTCGCCCAATCCTGCGCCAAATGCAGCAGCGCCATGCTATCTCCGCCACCAGATACGGCAATACCGATATGTTTTGGAGGATCGGACGCAAATATTGCGTCTAAATTCAACGCAACCTGTGCTTTTAACTTTTCTGTTAAGGACACTGTAACTCTGTCATACGTTCAGCGGCCTTTTGCGCATACTCAGAACCTGGAAACCGAATATCCACTTGTGACAGCGTCTGGCAGCCAGCATCAGTTTGCCCTAACAAAGCCAATGCATTCCCCAACGACATCAACGACTTGGGCGCGACCGTTGATTTTGGAAAGGCGGAAAAGCTCTCTAAATATGCGCGTGCTGCAGATTTATAATCGCCCAAAGCTTCGTGTGCTGAACCACGCAATACCATTGCCTCGGCTGCCAGTGGGCTATCAGGATATGTTTGTGAAAACCGATTTAAAATTTGAATGGAGTCGCCATAGCGTTCTTCGTCATAAGATTTTTGTGCCATATCGAAATCGGCACGTTCACCAACCGCCAATTCCGGTGCATCTGAAACGTTTCTGACATCTTCTTCGGGATAGTCAAAATCACCACCAAGCGTCGTTGTTTCGCCCAGGGTGGAAATATCCCCCCCCTCTAATTCGACCAATCTGAACTCTAGGTCACCAACACGGTTTGTGCCGTCCTGAACCACGCGTTCCACGCGAAATTGCAACTCTTCACTTAGGGCCGTCAATCGCTGCAGTTCAGTTTCAATGTTTTGCACACGTTCCAAAACAGATCCCGCCGCGACAGACACGCTGGGCCCCTGCGTTGTCGAAAGTTCGCCCTTTAATCGTTGAATTTCAACATATAGGATATTCAGGTCCTGCCGTATATCCGCCAGCGACTGCGCACGATCCTGAGCATATGTCGATAACGGAAAAGACCAGAGGATCACACAGGCAAAGACACGAAACATTCTAGGTCACCCTTTGCAGATTAGAATGAAAGGTTTGATAGAACCGTCACACCACGACGGTTCATCGCATAACAACTTTCTGCGCTACACAATTCTGACGGACGTTCTTTGCCATAACTGACAGTTTGAATACGATCGGCTGACACACCGCGCAGCGTCAGATATTCCCGCACGGATCCCGCGCGACGCGCCCCAAGGGCCAAGTTGTAATCCCGTGTTCCGCGTTCATCTGCGTGGCCTTCAATGATCACTTTGTAATCTGGGTTTGCAACCAACCACTCCGCTTGCGCATTCAATGCAACCTGCGCCGAGGCATCCACCGTTGATTGGTCCACTGCGAAAAAAATACGATCGCCGACAGATTGTTGGAAATATGCGGGTGAGGCTGGGTTGCTGGGGTCGCTTTGCGCATCTGTCGCGCTACTGCCACCTAAGCCGCCCCCCAATCCACCAGCGCCATTTTGCGAACATGCGCCGAGTGCGATCATAGCCAAAATCAAACTTGCTCTTTTCGGATGCTTCGTAACTGCCACTCTTTTTGCAAAAGCCTAGCACA
>CAXABH010000367.1:0-2421 GCA_963966925.1 uncultured Rhodobacterales bacterium | reverse complement strand
GTGACGGGTAAAACACTGGGCGAATGCCTAGAGGGTGCCATCAATTACAACGACGATGTTATTCGTCCACTATCGAACCCTGTTTATCACGAAGGTTCATTGGCCGTGTTAAAGGGGAATTTGGCCCCTGATGGTGCCGTGATAAAGCCTGCGGCAATGGACCCAAGTTTTCAAAGGCATCGTGGGCCCGCCATTGTTGCGGACAGTTATGATGAGATGAAAAAAATCATCAATGACGAAGATTATCCAATGACACCTGATCATGTTTTGATCCTGCGCAATGCAGGGCCAATTGGCGGACCAGGTATGCCAGAGTGGGGGATGATCCCTATGCCAAAAGCCCTGCTGAAACAGGGGCATCGTGATATGGTTCGGCTGTCTGATGCGCGTATGTCTGGCACATCATACGGGGCTTGCATTCTGCATGTCGCCCCTGAAGCGTATATTGGTGGTCCATTGGCCCTGATCCAAACGGGGGATATCATCGAGGTGGATGTGCCAAACCGCGTTTTGAACGTGGATATTTCAGATACTGAAATGGCGGCACGTCGAGAAAAATGGGTGGCACCACCCCCGCGCTATGAACGCGGTTGGGGGCAGATGTATACGCAGCATATTGAACAGGCGGACAAAGGATGCGATTTCGATTTTCTGCGCACGGATTTCGGGGCGCCCGTTCCGGAACCCGAGATTAATTGATGGCGCTTGGACAGACGCTTTGTGGGGTGTCGGGTATTTTGGTCACCCCATTTGATGATAAGGGTGTCCTTGCTCCGCCGCGTTTGGTTCCAATCATCGATCGCGCCGTCGGTGCAGGTGTCGATATCCTAACGGTGAACGGCAATACGGGCGAATTTTACGGTCTGACCACGTCCGAAGCCGTTTGCATGGTGCAATCGGTTTGTGACTTGGTTGATGGACGCATACCTGTTGTGGCCGGCGTTGGGCGCGCGCTGCCTGATGCAATTGCGTTGGCACGTGCCTCGGTTGTGGCAGGGGCGGATGCGCTGATGATCCATCAACCCCCCGATCCCTTTGTCGCGCCACGTGGGGTGCGCGATTACATTCACGCCATTCGTGATGCTGCGGGGGATGTGCCCCTGATCCTATATTTGCGCAATGATGGAATTGGTTTGGATGCCATTTCACAAATATGCGCGATCGAGGGTGTGATAGGCGTCAAATGGGCCACTCCAAATCCGATGATGTTGAAGCGTGCCATCGCTGCAGCCCCAGATCACATCATATGGGTTGGCGGTTTGGCCGAAGTTTGGGCGCCCAGTTTTTATGCGGTTGGTGCGCGGGGTTTCACCTCGGGTCTTATTAATGTGTGGCCTGCACATTCGGTTGCGATTAACCGCGCGCTAGAGGCGGGTGATTTTGATCATGCGCGCGCACTGATCGTCAGAATGCAAGTGTTTGAGGATATCCGCGCCGATGAACAGGGGGGCGCAAATGTGTCTGGTGTGAAAACTGCACTTGCGATGTTGGGAAATGATTGCGGCGCGGCGCGCCCACCTGCGGCCTGGCCACTGACAGATGATCAACACACGTTACTGAAACACTTCATGATCAAAAACGAACTCATTTCATAGGGGGATCACATGAGTAAGGAATATCTAAAGCCTGAAACCAAGGCGCAACTGGAACAGGTATCGGTTGCAACACTGGCCACAGCCCTCTTTAAACGCGGCCTGCGTAACCAGGTCATCCAAGACGTGCGGCCTGTAAAACCCAAAACGCGCACCATGGTCGGGCCTGCATTTACTTTGCGTTATATCCCCGCGCGCGAAGATCGAAATTCATTGTCGGTTTTTCGTGACCCCAAACACCCGCAACGGCATGCAATTGAAACCTGTCCTGTGGGCCATGTTTTGGTCATGGATAGTCGGCGTGATCCCGCGATGGCGTCTGCGGGCGATATTTTGATCACACGGCTGATGGTGCGCGGTGGCGCGGGTATCGTGACAGACGGTGGATTTCGTGACGCGATGAATATTGGTGAATTGGATATCCCGGCCTATCACAATCGGCCATCCAGCCCGACAAACCTAACAAATAATGAAGCGATTGAAATCAACGGTCCCATAGGATGCGGAAATGTAGCGGTATTTCCGGGTGACATTATGGTGGGTGATGCGGACAGCGTGATTGTTATTCCCGCGGAAATTGCCGATGATGTTGCGTCAGAGGCGATCGAAATGACCGCCTATGAGGATTTTGCAATCGAACAAGTACGCGCAGGTCAATCCATTATCGGTCTATATCCCGCAACGCACCCAGAAAATCTGGATGCGTTTCAGGAGTGGCGGAAAAAGAATAACCGTTAGCCGACAATATTGAAATCAGGGCCATAAGGATAACCTGTGATGTTATCGTTGCCATCTTCGGTGATGATTAGGATGTCGTGCTCACGATATC
>CAXABH010000366.1:0-2425 GCA_963966925.1 uncultured Rhodobacterales bacterium | reverse complement strand
CATTATCTGACAGCACGTTGATCCCTGTTCCTGCCATGTAACTTAGGTAAAATGGGACGATTGGTAGAATGCAGGGCGAGAAAAAAACAACCAGGCCGCCGACAAACGCACTCCAAAATGATACGTCCAACATAGTTCGATTCCTTGTAAAGGTGACATGAACATATTATGTTTCATGAATATACGTTCGTCAATTAGGCAAAACCGATGCGAAAACTGATTCAAATTACTCTGGCTGTCCTCATGATATTTGCAGCTCACGCAAGTGCTGCGTACGAATTAATCATGGTTGAACAGCAGGGATGCCATTATTGCGAACGCTGGAAAGAGGAAATCGGTCCAATCTATCCCAAAACTGACGTCGGAATGTTTGCGCCAATTCGCATGGTTGATATCACCGAATTGGCGAAGGCCCCGGAAATTACATCAGCTGTCGTGTTCACGCCGACGTTTATCATCACCGACGGAGACCGTGAAATCACACGGATCGAGGGGTACATGAGCGAAGATTTCTTTTGGGGCGTATTAGAAATGATTTTGGAACGCGAAACCGGATTTAAGGCAACAGGTCGATGAAAAAAGTATTCAGTGTTTTGGCAATCTGTGCGTCTGGCGCATTGGCGGATGATGCTTTTGTAGATTTTCAAACGCTTACACCAGAATTGGCACTGACACTGGCACAGCAGGCTATGACGTCGTGTGAAGAGCGTGGGTATCAAGTTGGTGTGACGGTTGTTGATCGCTTTGGACAGCCTCAGGTCTACCTAAAAACCCGATATGCAGGGCTGCATGTATATGACACATCTCGGCGCAAAGCCTGGACCGCCGTGAGTTTTCGCACATCAACAAGCGAGTTGGCCAAACAAACCCAAGCGGGAAGCGAGGCATCGGGAATTCGACTGCTTGGGCAGGCACTACCGCTTGGAGGGGGTTTGGTTGTCTTTTCAGGCGAAGGCAGCATTGTCGCGGGAATTGGGGTATCTGGCGCTCCTGGACCAGCTCTTGATGAAATGTGCGCACAGTTTGGCGTTGATGCCATTCAAGATACGATTGCCTTCTAATTTCTATAGCGCAAAAGCATGAATTGCTTTTTTTGCAAATATTCGTATGTTTGCAAAAGATGAGGACGCTGTAATGACACTACCGGTACTAACGGACGATATGTCCGATGATGAAATCGACGCGATTGTAAACAAGGCCACCACGGCATCTGGTTTTCTTAAGGCGATTAGCCACGAAGGTCGATTGATGATTTTGTGTCATCTCGTTTCTGGCGAAAAATCAGTCACCGAACTAGAGGATTTGATTTCAGCACGCCAGGCGGCCGTGTCTCAGCAACTTTCGCGCTTGCGTCTCGAAGGCTTGGTCGTTCCACGTCGTGATGGAAAAACAATCTACTATCGACTCGCTGATGATAAACCAAAACGCGTGCTAGAAGTTGTTTATGACTTATTCTGCAAAGACGTAAACGCATAAAGCAACACGCACATTGACTTGGACAATCTGCTCATCATAAGTTTAAACAAAAACAGGGATATTGGTCATGTTTGAACTTCTAAACGAAGGTCAAATGGCTGCGCTGGTTGGCGGAATGGGTGGTGTACTCCTTGGTCTGGCTGCGCGCATAGGCCGCTTTTGCACCTTGGGTGCGATCGAAGATTATCTATACGCAAACAGTCAAACGCGCTTACGAATGTGGGGACTAAGCATTGGTGTTGCAATGTTTGCCGTCTTTGCCATGCTGGGGGCTGGTCTATTTGACCCGACACGAACCGCGTATCTGGCCATGCATTGGAACCCAATATACTCAATTATTGGCGGGGTGATGTTTGGATATGGCATGGCGCTTAGCGGAAATTGTGGTTATGGCGCCCTTGCGCGTTTGGGCGGTGGTGATTTACGATCATTCGTGATCGTGTTGGTCGCGGGTATCTCAGCCTTTGTGGTTATGTCGGGTCCACTGGCAGCCGTGCGTGTGATGGTTTTCCCCGTCAACGAAATCACTGATCAATCAGTGCCAAGCATTGCTTATCTACTGGCAGCAGGCTTGCCCATCAGCGCCCCCGCCATAGGAATGGCTATTGCGATTATAATAACGCTTATAACGTTTTGGGGCGATAATTTCCATCGTGAACGCAAGGCTATTTTTTGGTCAATTGTGGTCGGGATCGCCATTGCAGGGGGTTGGGCAGGCACACAGTGGATTGCCGATCATGGGTTCGCAAGTCCCGATATCAGATCCCATACCTTTGTGGCGCCAGTGGGCGACACAATTCTCTATGCGATGAATGGTAGCGCACTGGGCCTAAATTTTGCGATTGGATCAGTTGCTGGTGTCATTGCTGGTGCCTTTTTAGGATCCATGATCAAAGGACATTTCCGATGGGAGGCCTGCGAAGATCCCCGAGAATTACGGCGCCAAATC
>CAXABH010000365.1:0-2426 GCA_963966925.1 uncultured Rhodobacterales bacterium | reverse complement strand
TTACAAATGCGGCTTTGCAACATCCCAAGATGCCTATGATGCCGCGATCCATCCACTATTTGCTGCGCTAGATTGGTTAGAGGATCACCTAACTCAGAATAGATACCTCCTGGGCCAAACGATTACCGAGGCAGATTGGCGTTTATTCACAACACTTATCCGATTTGACCCCGTCTATCATTTACACTTTAAATGCAATCGTAAGCGGATCATTGATTATCCAAACCTATGGGCCTACGTGCGTGAATTGTATCAATGGCCAGGGGTTGCAGACACCGTAAACATGGACCACATCGTGCGCCACTATCACTATTCCCACGAAACGATTAATCCAAACCGTATTTTGCCGATCAATCCGGTTCTAAACTACCATGAACCTCATGGACGGGGATCATTGTGACGACTCGCGGCATAGTGTTCGATAATTGCCGCTAAATCGTCTGGTGCCGTTTCGCTTTGGACATAGGCGCAGGCATTTGAAAATAGTTGAAAGATTGATCCATCAGAGAAGAAACTGGTGTTCGTTACAAAAATTACCTGAGCATCTGGTTGCCGGTAATTCATAAAATCGGCAACTGCAAACGCGCTGCCCTCATCCAGTATCAAATCCAGGACCACAATATGATACGCCTCAGCAGCAGCCATTTCCGCGGCCTGTTCCTGGGAACTTGCTATATCTACATGTGCGCCAAGTCGTTCCAGCGCGCGACGCCAAAGCTCTGCTAGATGTCGTTTGCTTTCCACGATTAACACATTCATTTTTACCGAACCCAATTTCTACAAAAGACGTCTGATCTATTTTTGGTATCTTCCCTATTTGCTAATGAAAGGTTAACGGTTGGTTAAGTTATAAGGGGAAAAATCGCGTTCATGACGCAAGATAACCAAAAAACAAAATCACGCGACCATGGCGGCGGAATCGATGCAGCAATTGCCCAATACGGTGGCACACGGAATACGTGGGTAGATTTATCAACGGGTATAAACCCCGTCCCATACCCCTTGCCCGACTTCGCCAAATTTCACTGGACGCAATTGCCAGATCAGGCGGCCTTTGATGCGTTTGAAACCGTTGCGCGTAAATTTTGGAACATCCCAGAGAATGCTGCAATAATTCCTGCGTCAGGTGCGTCGGCCATCATTGCAATGCTGCCCTCTATTTTAGAAGGCGCATCCGCGGTCATTCCAGAACCGACATATAATGAACATCGCGCCGCATATTTGGCAAATGGTTGGCAGGTTTCTAAAACAGGTGATGTTAAAACAATTGTTCACCCCAACAACCCAGACGGACGCCTTTATGCCCAAGAGGACCTGACAGCGCAAACATGCGTCATTGACGAAAGCTTTTGTGACATCTGTCCAGAATTCAGCATGGTTTCTCACGCCACAGATCGTGGTCATATTGTTATCAAAAGTTTCGGGAAATTTTGGGGTCTTGCTGGAATGCGGTTAGGCGCGGCCATTGTTCCGGAACGAATGGCATCCACCATTCGCGAACGGGTTGGCCCATGGGCTGTCAGTGGTCCCGCACTTCATACAGGGACACTTGCGCTGCAGGACAGCCAATGGATCAATGAAACCCGCAAACGCCTAAAAGCCGATGCCAAAAAACTTGATGACATAATGCTTGAAAAAGGGATCACATCACTTGGTGGGACATCATTATTTCGTCTTTATCACGTTCAAAACGCGCGCGCATGCTATGAACGTTTTGCCGAAAATCATATCCTAACACGCGTTTTCCCATATTCAGAGCACTTCTTACGATTGGGAATACCTGCACCCGATCAATGGCAGCGCGTCATCGAGGTATAGCAATGGGGTGGCAACTGGTCTTTGCAATGCTGCTTGATGCCCTTTTTGGTGAACCTCGTTTCCTGTGGGATCGACTGCCACATCCCGCAGTTTTGATGGGTCGCTTGGTCGCGTTTTTGGACCGAACCCTGAATACGGGCAATGATCGCAAATCCAAAGGTGTGCTCGCACTCGCCATTTTGTGTTTTAGTGCAGCGGTGCTTGGTAGTGTTCTAAGTCAATTGGGCTGGGTCATTGAAATCATCATAGCAACAATCCTTTTGGCGCAAAAATCGTTGGTAGACCACGTGAAAGCAGTCGCCACAGGTCTGCGCATTTCGATTGCACAGGGGCGGTTTGCGGTTTCAATGATTGTCAGTCGTGATACCAAGGATATGACTGAATCTCAAATCGCGCGCTCGGCGATTGAATCCGCAGCAGAAAACTTTTCCGACGGTGTCATCGCACCAGCATTTTGGTTTTTAATCGGCGGTTTGCCTGCGATGTTGGTCTATAAATTCGTAAATACTGCTGACAGCATGATTGGGTATAAAACCAAAAAATATTTGGAATTTGGCTGGGCATCCGCACGCTTTGACGATGTGCTAAATTGGGTCCCCGCGGGGACC
>CAXABH010000364.1:0-2434 GCA_963966925.1 uncultured Rhodobacterales bacterium | reverse complement strand
CATAAGAAAAGGCAATAACGTGATGGGGTTCAGGCGTTGTTTCTTTCAATCCTAAAGACGGCATCACGCCGCCCAAATCCACCGTAAAAGCCCCCTTGGCGCCGACCAAGAATGCCCCCTCCACGCGGCCTTCGTTTTGCGTTGCTTTTTCCCAACCGGTCCCTGCCTCTTCGGCGGCGGCCATTTCGCGTGACACAACTGCTTCGCCTTTGGCGTTTTCAGCGGCGCGCAAATAAACCTCAACTTCGTCGCCAACGGCAACTTCTGGGGCTTCACCTGGGTTTGCGAATTCTTTTAGTTCAACGCGGCCTTCCATTTTATAGCCGACGTCGATGATGGCCTGTCCCGCTTCGATTGCGATGACTTTGCCTTTGACGACTGTGCCCTCTTGGGGTGTGTCTATTTCGAAGCTTTCATTCAATAATGCTTCGAATTCTTCCATAGATGTGTTTTGAGCCATGTGGTCTCAGTTTCCTTTACTAGCATTTATTCTGGCCAAGAGGTTGTCTCCTCTGGTCTTAGGGTTCATTGGTCAAATCGATTTTTCCAAACGCAAAAGGGCCAGTTGTTGCCTGACCCTGCTCAACACTCTCACGTTTTCGCGGTTATTACCGTTCTGACAGCGCCGCTTTACCCTTGTTTTTATAAAGGATCAAGGGGTTTTAGGTAACTATGGTGTGGATACAGGGGATAAAAAGCGACGTTAACGCACTCCTTATCACTTAACCGACTTCGGGTGGCGACATATGCGGCATCCTTGGGAAATGTCAGTGCACTGCCAATCTGTTGCTTAGTTTAGAGATAAAGCAGGATCGGCAAGCCGTCAGATACCGCGTTGAAAATTACGCAGCAGGCCGAAAAACAGCACTCATCATGCGCATCCAGTGTGATTTCCGCTGCATACTATTCGAACGATATCCCACCTACCCGCGTCTGGCCTCGATCATTGCAATCGCTTTGACAATCGCCGCATCAATGGTTAGATCGGTTGTGTCTAAATTAATCGCATCCTTGGCAGGGCGCAGGGGCGCGTCAGCGCGGTTCATATCGCGTTCGTCCCGTTCCTTCACCTCGGCCAAAACCTGATCAAGAGACGCGTCCTGTCCCCGCTCGATCAATTCATCATAGCGGCGTTTTGCACGCGCCTCGGCACTGGCCGTCACAAATAGCTTTGCAGGCGCATCGGGGCAAATCACGGTGCCAATATCGCGCCCGTCTAAGACCACGCCACCAGCACGCGCAGCAAAGGCGCGCTGAAAATCCAACAATGCGGCCCGCACTTCTGGAATAACCGCAACCTTTGACGCCGCTTGGGCCACATCGGCCGTGCGCAAATCACCACGTGCTAAATCATCCTCGGACAGGGTCAATGCCGCCTCGATCGGATCAACGCCATCCATCATTTTGCGCCCAACCGCCCGATAAAGCAGGCCAGTGTCCAAATGCAGACATTTAAAATGCGCCGCAACTGCACGGGCGATTGTGCCCTTACCTGCCGCAGCTGGTCCATCAATGGCGATTGCAAACGGCATTTTAGGCATTTAACCGTTCAATATTCGCGCCCAGATCACCCATCAATTGTTCAAATATCGGGAAGGATGTAGCGATTGGACCACCATCGTTAACAGCGACCGCGGATTTTGATGCAAACCCTAGGATTAGGAAAGACATCGCAATGCGGTGATCCAGGAATGTCGCACAGGTTGCACCACCTGGTACATTTCCTGCCCCCAAACCCGTGACGGCCCACCAATCTTCGCCTTCATCCACTGTGATTCCATTTGCACGCAACCCTTGGGCCATGGCATCGATGCGATCACTTTCCTTGACCCGCAATTCATGGACCCCGCCCATATGCGTGACCCCGGTCGCATTTGCCGCAACGACGGACAGGATGGGATATTCATCAATCATACTGGCTGCGCGTTCTTCGGGCACTGTGATCCCAACCATATTTGGCGAATAGCGCGCGCGCAGATCGGCGACAGGCTCGCCCCCTTCTTCGCGTTCATTTTCAAACGTCAGGTC
The DNA here is from genome assembly GCA_963966925.1 of uncultured Rhodobacterales bacterium. Taxonomy (GTDB): domain Bacteria; phylum Pseudomonadota; class Alphaproteobacteria; order Rhodobacterales; family Rhodobacteraceae; genus HIMB11. The sequence goes on along the minus strand of CAXABH010000364.1, from coordinate 406 downwards.
TGCGCCCATCTCTTGCAATGTGATGAACAATCCTGATCGTGTTAGGTTTAAGCCGATATTGGGCACCAACACATCTGATCCCGGCGTAATCAGGGCCGCACAGACAGGAAACGCGGCAGATGACGGATCGCGCGGCACATGAATTGTTTGGGGCTTTAGTTCTGGTTGCCCCGTGAGGGTGATCACACGCCCCTCATTCGTATCCTCAACCGTTAATTCGGCGCCAAAGCCGCGCAGCATACGTTCGGTGTGATCGCGCGTCGCCTTGGGCTCGACAACCACGGTTTTGCCGGGCGCATTCAGGCCTGCCAACAACACGGCCGATTTCACCTGCGCCGAAGCTACTTCCAAATGATATTCAACAGGCACAGGATTTTCGGCCCCAACAATCGTCAATGGCAAACGC
>CAXABH010000363.1:0-2465 GCA_963966925.1 uncultured Rhodobacterales bacterium | reverse complement strand
TTCAGTTTCTGATAGGCAGGATACTGTGAAATCACCAATCAACCTCCCCTTATGCGACAACATCGGTGTCAGGCTAAGACGGCCAGGTTTTGGAATACGGCCCGCCATAATGCGGTCTAACCATGTGCGCGCATCGCGGCCTGTGATGCGGTATTTGCCGAAATTGTGAACCTCATTAATGCCGACGTTTTCACGCACGGCCATAACTTCGCGCTTGGTGGCCTCCCATGCGTTTGATCGACGAAAGGATGGGGTTTCGTAGCGTGGCTCATCCGTGTTTGCGAAATAATTTGGCACTTCTAGTCCAAATTGCGCCCCCCATACTGCGCCCATAGTGTCGAATATGTCATACATTGGCGTTGTGCGCATAGGACGTGCTGCGGGCAATTCCTCGTTTGGATAGGATACGGAAAAGCGTTTTTGGTAATTTTCAATCACCTTAGGCAATGTGTAACCTGGCCCAATCCAATCACCAAAACGGGCCACATCCATGGCCATTGTATCGCGTTCAGTTTCCTTCTCGATCATCCATTGCGCCAGCATCAAACCAACGCCACCCCCCTGACTAAAGCCCGCCATGACACCACACGCCGACCAGTAATTGCGCAAACCTGGGATCGGTCCAACCAATGGATTACCATCAGGTGCAAAGGTAAAGGGGCCATGGATCACGGATTTAACACCCGCAGTTTCCAAAACGGGGAAACGTTTGTACGCAAATTCAATACTATCGTTGATTTTGTCAAAATCGTCAGCCAGCAATTCGTGCCCGAACTCCCATGGGGTGCCATCAACCGCCCAGGGTTTGCAGGGTTGTTCATAAAACCCGATACATAAACCACGACCCTCTTGGCGCAGATAGCTTTCGCCAGACGGGTCCATTACGTGGGGATGTTCACTGTCGCGTTCATAAATTACGGGGATTTCATCGGTGACGATGTATTGATGCTCCATCGGGTGTAGGGGCAGATACACACCTGCCATTGCGCCAACTTCGCGCGCCCACAGCCCAGCTGCATTCACCACGTGTTCAGTGTGAATAGTGCCCTTATCCGTCACAACATCCCATGTGCCATCGGGGCGTTGATTGGTTTCAATCACTTTGCAGTGGGTTTCGATAGTGGCGCCACCCATGCGCGCAGCCTTGGCATAGGCGTGTGTTGTACCGCTGGGATCCAGATGACCATCCAATGGATCATAAAGCGCGCCGATAATACCGTCGGTATTTGTAATGGGCGCAATGTTGCGAATTTCATCGGGTCCAATAATTTGTGTATCCAGCCCCATGTAACGATGCTTGGCCCGTTCTGCCAGCAGCATGTCAAAACGTTCTTGGTTATCGGCCAATGTGATGCCGCCCACATGGTGCAATCCGCAGGACATGCCTGTGATCTCTTCTAATTCACGATAAAGGCGAATGGTATATCCCTGCAGCGCGGCCATATTTGTGTCGCCATTTAGCGTGTGAAACCCACCCGCTGCGTGCCATGTGGACCCCGACGTTAATTCCGAACGTTCCAGCAACATCACATCGGACCACCCCAATTTTGTTAAGTGATACAAAACACTGCACCCAACAACGCCCCCACCGATGACGACAACACGTGTATTGGTTTTCATTTGGCTGGCCTCCAATTTCCTGAAACAACTATTTCTGATTATGCAGCGACCCACAACTGGATTACGAACATATGTTGATGTAAATTAACGAATTAATCAGCGCATCGAAATGGAAAGAGGCGACGGAAAATGTCGGGAATAAACAATTCATCCATAATATTTCGCGTCAGGTTAGGTGGAAACAAATTGGATGGACATTGATATGAAATCGCATGCACAGGCCGTTGTCATTGGGGGTGGTGTTATTGGCTGCTCAATCCTGTATCACCTGACCAAATTGGGTTGGAACGATGTGGTGATGTTAGAGCGGGATGAGTTGACATCAGGCTCAACATGGCATGCCGCGGCCAATATCCATGGGCTTCACGATAGTACCAATATCAGCCGTATTCAGCACTATACCATGAACTTATACAAGGAATTGGAACAGGAAACGGGGCAGGGATGTGGTGTGTTCCAACCTGGGTCCCTGTATTTGGCACAAACAGAGGCACGTGAACATCAACTGCGCCTACAAGAAGCCAAGGCTAAACTCTATGGAATGAATTTTCACGAAGTTTCACGCGCCGAGGCAGAACAATTGCATCCATTGGTCAATTTCGATGGGATCCGTTGCATTATGTTTGAACCAGATGGGGGCAATGTGGATCCATCGGGTGTGACAAATGCCTATGCGACTGGGGCACGGCAACGCGGTGCTGAAATTTATCGCTTTACGCCGGTAACTGCGACTGAACCACAATCTGATGGGTCTTGGGTCGTGCGCACGACCAAGGGCGATATTCATACACAATGGGTGATCAATGCCGCGGGCCTTTGGGGACGTGAGGTTGCCGCCTTGGCGG
>CAXABH010000362.1:0-2471 GCA_963966925.1 uncultured Rhodobacterales bacterium | reverse complement strand
TTTCATTGCGCTTTATGGGATCGATGAGACAATCGCACTGATCGATGATGCATTGCCTCACGCAACCCATAAAGCAGGGTTGTTGCAGGAGTGTACGGAAAATATCCAGACTCATTGGGGGTCATCATATCGCGCCAATCCCAATACGATCGGCGATCCCCCCCAGCTTGGCAGGCAGACCATGCTTTTTGCGAAATCGCGTTGAACGATAAACCAGGGGGCAACATCAATCCCTTTTGCGATCCCGCAACCACAACATCAACGCCCCAGGCATCCGTTTTGAAATCAATGGAGCCAAGGGATGAAATCGTATCCACCATCAGCAATGCGGGATGCGATGCACTGTCAATTGCGCCACGTACTGCCCCAATGTCGGATGTGATGCCTGTTGCCGTATCATTGTGCACAACGCAGACTGCTTTAATCTTGTGATTTGCGTCTTTTGCTAATGCTTCGCCGATCAATGTTGCATCCACGCCGCGTCGCCAATCACCTGCGATAAAAATAGGATCATACCCCAATTTGGTCGCCATGTTTTTCCACAGTGTTGAAAACTGACCTGTTTCATACATTAACACCTGATCACCGGGCTGCAGCACATTCACCAATGCCGCCTCCCATGCCCCAGTGCCTGATGCAGGATAAATCACCACACGACCCTGCGTTTGAAAAACAGGCTTTAAATCCTGTAACAGTCCCTGTCCCAATTCTGCGAATTCTGGACCGCGGTGATCGATCACGCTGCGGTGCATCGCACGCAAAATACGCTCTGGTGTATTGGTTGGTCCGGGGATTTGAAGAAAATGACGTCCTGATTTCATACTGTTAACCGAAAAAAGTTGCGCTACTATCTTACAAAGGTGAATGTGATGACAGGAAAGGTCAAGTTAAATGGCAGACTATGATCGATTAAAAAAACAAATCGAAGGCGACATTTTGAATTCGGCGTTTGATCGCGGGCGCTACGCGACGGATGCTTCGATCTATCAGATCATGCCACAGGCGATCATGGTTCCAAAAACATGGCACGATGTCGAAGCCGCGCTGGATTTTGCCAAGACTGAGGGAATATCGCTTTTGCCGCGCGGGGGGGGCACATCGCAATCTGGTCAAACCGTGAATGATGCATTGGTGATCGATTTCACGAAACATTTAAACGAAATACTAGATTATGACGCAGATGCAGGAACAGCCACCGTGCAACCTGGGTTGGTGCTGGATAATCTGAATCGTCAATTGAAATCAGATGGTTGGTGGTACCCTGTTGATGTATCTACCGCATCGCGCGCAACGCTTGGGGGGATGGCGGCCAATAATTCTTGTGGGTCACGCTCTATTCGGTATGGCAAGATGCAGGACAACGTACGCGCACTGACTGCGATGACCGTTGATGGAACAACGCGGCGGTTTGAATACGCCGATCCTGCACACAAGTTAGATATTGAAATGCGTGCGCTGGCCTTGCGTGAACGCGATGAAATCACGACCAGATTCCCAAAGGTACAGCGGCGTGTTGGGGGGTATAACATTGACGCCCTGCTGGGGGACGCACCACATATAGGCCACCTGTTAGTCGGATCAGAAGGCACATTGGCCCTGACCAAAAGCATCGAACTGACATTATCACCAACATTGGGCACAAAAACACTGGGTGTATGTCATTTTCCCACATTTTATGCGGCAATGGACGCCGCCCAACACATCGTAAAATTAGGCCCTGTTGCCGTTGAATTAGTCGATCACAACATGATCCAATTGGGGCGTGATATTCCACAGTTTCGACCCATCGTTGAAAGTTTCGTCCAAGGCAACCCCGCAGCCCTGTTGTTGGTGGAATTTGCCGAAACGCCGCAGGAAAACAAAAAACGCCTGAATGCATTGGTCGAACTGATGGGTGACCTGGGGTTTTCATGGACGGATACGAACAAATCAAAAGGCGGTGTTTTTCCGGTTGAAGACCCCGCATTCCAAGCCCGCATTTGGGGTGTACGCACGCAAGGATTGAACATTATGATGTCAATGCGCAGCGAAGGCAAACCCGTTTCTTTTGTCGAAGATTGCGCCGTTCCATTGGAACATTTGGCCGATTTCACCAGTCAGCTAACGGATGTTTTTCACAAACATGGGACAGACGGCACGTGGTATGCGCATGCCTCGGTCGGGCTTTTACATGTGCGTCCTGTTTTGAATCTGCGACAAGATCTGGGGTTACGTCAAATGCGCGCCATCGCAGAAGAGGCCTTTGATCTGGTGGCGAAATTCAAAGGATCGCATTCAGGCGAACATGGGGACGGCATCGTGCGTTCAGAATTCCATGAACGGATGTATGGATCCAAGATGATCCGCATTTTTGAAACCGTCAAAGACCGCTTTGATCCAAATGCGGTCCTAAACCCCGGAAAAATTACCCAATCCCCCAAAATGGATGACCGCGCGATCACCCGTTGGCCCCAAAATTATGTGCCCCAAAC
>CAXABH010000361.1:0-2480 GCA_963966925.1 uncultured Rhodobacterales bacterium | reverse complement strand
ATCGTATTGTTGGCTATATAAACGACATGATTTTCTACAAAGAACTGGATTATCTGTCCGACTTCGGGATCGAACATGTGTAGTTGGCATCAAACTCGGCGTCTGTGCAGTTCAATTGGTTGCGCAGCTAGGCGGGTGTTGGCATTGTCCATGATTTTGCGCTGCCTTTTGCCCCCAATTTACAACGTATCCTGACAGAGGACGTTGTCTTTAAGCGCAGCTTTTATTTGGTGCGTCATGCAGATGATCGCCGATTAGAGCGTATGAATCGTTTTGCCGCAGCCTTAAGTCATGAAGTTGCAAAAGAAATTGATCGATTAGAGCGTTTTGCTTGACTGAAAATAAAATTACCCGCAAGCTGTAGTTATTGAAATAAAGTTGCGAGGTTTAATCATGTTAGTCCAACAGATTTTAGCGTCCAAGGGAACTGGTCAAGTGATCACCGTGACGCCAGAAACAAGTGTTGCGGATGTCACGCTGGTCCTTAGCAAACACCGAATAGGGTCAGTTATCGTATCCGCAAACGCAAAAACCGCTGATGGGATCCTGTCCGAGCGTGACATTGTACGGGCCATGGCCATGCATGGTGCTGATATTATCAATGATGCCGCGTCAAAGCATATGACATCGAAACTGGTGACGTGTTCCCTTGGTGCAACTGCGGATCAAGTTTTGAAAACAATGACGGACAAACGGTTTCGCCACATGCCTGTTGTCGAAAGTGGTGAATTGGTGGGCATCGTCACGATTGGGGACGTTGTAAAAGCGCGCATGACAGAGCTGGCCATGGAAAAAGATGCCCTTGAGGGCATGATCATGGGTTACTAGGTCTTGCAATTGGTCGTGTAATATTGTTGCGTGGCGCCACCTAACGACTATGGGGCCGACTATGCGCATTGGACTTTATCCTGGAACTTTTGACCCAATAACATTGGGCCATGTTGATATTATTCGCCGGGGGGCAATGTTGGTGGACCGTTTGGTCATTGGCGTTGCGATTAACCGCGATAAGGGGCCTATGTTTTCCTTAGAAGAACGCGTTGCAATGATCGAGGCTGAATGCGCCGTCCTATCAGATGAAACAGGCACGGAAATCGTGCCACATCCCTTTGAGAATTTGTTGATTGACTGCGCACACGAAGTTGGGGCGCAGGTGATTGTACGGGGCCTGCGCGCAGTTGCGGATTTCGAATACGAATTTCAGATGGTGGGAATGAACCGCGCTATGGACAGTTCGGTAGAAACCGTTTTCCTGATGGCTGAAGCCAAACACCAAGCGATTGCATCAAAATTGGTCAAGGAAATCGCGCGTTTGGACGGGGATGTGAGTAAATTCGTGACACCGCATGTGCGCGAAAAGTTGCTTGCAAAATTGGGTCAATCATAACGTCCAGCACAGATATTTCCAAATTTTACCGTAATTTAAACACCTTGGCACATTAAACATCGCGCGATTCAGGCGTTTAGGTGTGGTATGGAATATGCAATTTTGGGCAATGCTGCTTTCTTTGCGGTGGCATTTGCTGCGCACATTGGGTGGTTATCGTTGGATATGCTGTCGTTGGGACAGGACGATGATGACGACGATGTTGCTGTTAAAAATTTAGATCCAGAAGATCCCAAACGAACAGGGTATACGGCGTCGAATTATACCTCCGAGGAAGTGGGAACATCAGGCAACGATACACTTGGCGTATCATCAAATACATCCTCAGTTGCGTTATTTGGCCTATCTGGAAACGACAGTTTGGTTGGCACCGTATCCGATGATTATTTTGAAGGAGATGCGGGAAGCGATACGATTAACGCATTTGCCGGACATGACGCAGCCCATGGGGGGAGTGGACATGATATTGTGATCGGTTTTGGGGGAAATGAACACCATCCTGGGCGATGACGGCGATGATTTGATAGAAGGAAACACGGGCGAGGATCATTTGTTTGGTGGTCCTGGCGCTGACAGTATTGCAGGTGGGGAAGGCCGCGATAGTGTGAACGGCGGGGCGGGGAATGATCTGCTGAGTTCTGACCGCCTTGATCGTTCTGCGGATTTTTCACGCGGTGGTGGTGAAACTTTAATCGGGGCAGAGGGTGAAGATACAATTATCTTTTCCAATGCGGATCAGGTCAGCGGTGGTGGGGATGCAGATACGTTCCATTATGTCTATCGCGATGTCACAAGCGATCCAGTTGTTATCAATGATTTTGATAAGGATATGGATACGCTAACACTACATTACCCGCCGCAAACCGACGGTCAGGGCAATCCTATCGTGCCCTCTATTTCATTTCAAATCGACACATCGATTGGTGAAACACTGATTAAATTGGATGGGGTGATTGTCGCAAAATTGCAAGGTAATGTTAGCATATCCAGCGCGGATGTAATTTTGGCAGAATACGATGCACCCTTTTTAGATCGGCTTTAGTCTTCGGTGAAACGCACCTTACCAATATAGCCCAGATTGCGGTTGCGTTGG
>CAXABH010000360.1:0-2485 GCA_963966925.1 uncultured Rhodobacterales bacterium | reverse complement strand
TCAGATGTGTTCGGATCGTGCATATAGATTTCGCTGTTTTTCATTCATTTTCGCAGTGTCCCCTATTAAACAGACATCTGTTGTGTTAAACTGGTGATCGACAAAGGCATCTGCCCCCACCACGCCCCCGAGACGCAAATACGCCTTGATCAGGGCGGGCATCGCCAGCATCGCGGCCTTACGGTCAAGATCGGCCTCGGCAATCAAATTCATGGACTGTGCAGCATGCGATTTGGCATGAACCCGCAAGTAAACAGGCGCCAAATGACGATGATACAGCATGCTGAGCGACGGTGCGATTTCATCAATGTTTGTTCCGTGAAAGCTGGCAACACCGAATAACACTTGCACGTCGTGCTTATGTACATAATTCGCTAAGGCCTGCCACAAAACATACATTGCCGACCCGCCGCGATAATTTGGATGCAAACAAGAACGCCCCAATTCCAGCAGGCGCCTGCCCGTTTGACGCAAAGGTGTTAAATCGTATTCATCCTCGGAATAGTATCGCCCTAATCGTGCCGCGCCCTCATGTGGTAAAAGCCGATAAACGCCCACGGCCGTCGGCCCCCTATCCCCAATCAGCGCATCATCATAAAGGATTAAATGATCAAAATAGGGATCAAATGCATCACGTTCCAAACCGGCCTCGTGGTCAACCAGATCACCTGATCCCCCCAATTCCGTAACAAATACATCATAGCGCAAACGCTGGGCTGCGCGCAATTCATCTTCAGTTTGCGCAAGTTTGACGCGAAACTTTGGCGAAGATTGTGTCATGCAGCCTGCTTTCTCTTGGTTTTGCGCGTATCTAACCAGTCGATTAAAACTTGGCAAGCGATGACACAAATGACATCGCAGATAACACAATTATAAGCTGTATTTTAAATAATTTTTCATCTTTGGGTGTGTATAGAAAGCTCTAACATAATAAGGGTTCCGTCAATGACAACCTTACCATGGTCTCGAAAATTTACGGTAATTTTACCGTTAATGCGCGATTGCACTTGTCCAATACCCCATTCAGGTTTTTGTGGATGGCGCACCAGCATTCCTGGTTCCAAATGTGCATTCAAATCATCCATCACCCTCAATCCTTTTTTTAACGGAGGCCAGTAATGTCACTGGACATCTCAAACATTGTTGCGTCTCGCATCTGCCACGACATCATCAGCCCAATTGGTGCGATACATAACGGTTTAGAACTAATTTCAATGACCGCAAGCACAGATATCAAAAGTCCCGAAATGGCGTTAATCAACGACAGTTGTCAGGACGCCCGCACGCGTGTTGAATTTTTCCGAATTGCATTTGGGACGTATCAACAAGGCCAGATAATGGAGGCTTCGAAAATTCAAAAAATTGCCAACGCCGTATATGCTACCCCACGTTTTCATCTGACATGGGAAATGGACCCTGAAATGGATCGCACATGGGCACAAATTCTCTATTTGGGATTGATGAGCATGGAACGTCAGTTGACGTTGGGTGGTTCACTTACCGTTTCCGCCAATGCAGACCATCTGGAGATAATTGCCACAAGTGAAAGAGCAACCGTGACACATCCCGGCTGGGAACGCCTGTTTAATCAAGCCAATGACTTACCCGCCCCTGCAGATGTTCAATTCCACCTTTTACCCATGGTTTCAAAAGCATATGGGTTCACGTTGAACTTTAGGCATCATGAAATACAGACAACTCTGTCCTTTAGGCCCGCGTAGTCCCGTTTCCCTCGACCAAATACTTGAACGACGTTAACTGTGTCGCGCCAACGGGACCGCGCGCATGCATTTTACCTGTCGCAATGCCAATTTCCGCACCCATTCCAAATTCACCGCCATCGGCAAATTGGGTCGAGGCATTGTGCATCAAGATCGCGCTATCAATGCGTTCAAAGAACGTATCGCGTACACTTAAGTCTTCGCACATAACACATTCCGTGTGCGAAGAACTGTAAGTTTGAATATGTGCAATGGCCGCATCCACATCCGCGACAGTTTTCGCAGCAATAATGCTATCCAAATATTCTTTACCCCAGTCTGCGTCGGTGGCAGGTACAACGCCATCCAGTTTTGAAATTTCAGCATCGCCGCGCACTTCGACGCCCGCCGTGTTCAGGGCATGCACAACATCGCGTCCAAGTGTGTCCAATACGTCCTGATGGATCAACAAACACTCTGCCGCGCCACAGATCCCAGTGCGCCGCGTTTTGGCATTCATGACCACATCCATGGTTTTCTGCGGGTCTGCTGATTTATCAATGTAGATGTGCACAATCCCCTCAAGGTGTGCAAAAACAGGAACCCGCGCCTCGCGTTGAACCAATCCAACCAATCCTTTGCCGCCACGTGGCACAATGACATCAACGAATTCGGTCATCCGCAACAGATGTTCCACAGCTGCGCGATCACGGGTGGGAACGATTTGAACGGCGTCTTGGGGTAGGCCCGCGGCCTGCAACCCCTGAACCAAACAGGCATGGATC
>CAXABH010000359.1:0-2520 GCA_963966925.1 uncultured Rhodobacterales bacterium | reverse complement strand
CGCGTAATACGTGCGATTTTCGGAATTAATTCCGACATCGTCCGCCCCCTTAGACTTTCACAACGACACCTATAACGTATATAATATCAATCCCAAAGTACACATAAACGTAACTTTAGATATTAAATCCATCATTTGTTGTGAATTCGGAAACGATAAAAACTAAAATGGAACGTCGTCTGCGCCACTTATGAATTTGGCCACTACTTTTTTAATTCCAGCCTTATCAAAGGCAATTTCCAGCTTGTCACCTTCGGTGCCAATGACTGCGCCATATCCGAATTTTTGGTGAAATACGCGCGCCCCTAAATCATAAGTGGGCAAGGCCGTTGCATCAATGATCATGTTACGGGTTTCTTTGGCTTGGCCCAGACCACGCTGACCAGCGCGTTCTTGCATCCGCCGCCATCCCGGTGAATTATACGCATCTGCTTTTGCTGCGGCCTCATGCAGAGACGAAGTCGCCGCAGCCGCCCCATATCCCCCACCACATAACCCAGGTGGCGTCAGAACCTCGACATGATCATCAGGCAATTCATCAATAAACCGCGATGGCATTGACGATTGCCATTGCCCAAATACCCGCCGATTACCGGCAAATGATATGGTGCAAATCCGCTCGGCGCGGGTGATCCCGACATAGGCCAATCGCCGCTCTTCCTCTAGACCTTTTAGACCGGATTCATCCATCGAACGCTGTGATGGGAACAACCCATCTTCCCAACCGGGCAGGAACACGACAGGAAATTCCAAACCCTTTGCCGCGTGCAATGTCATGATGGACACTTTTTCCTCACCATCCTGGCTGTCATTATCCATCACCAACGACACGTGTTCCAAAAACCCTTGTAGGTTTTCGAATTGCTCTAACGCTTTCACCAATTCTTTTAGGTTTTCTAGGCGGCCAGAAGCCTCTGGAGTTTTGTCGTTTTGCCACATGGTCGTGTAGCCGCTTTCATCCAGGATGGTTTCGGCCAATTTCATATGTGTCATCGCCTTATCACCCGCCAAACGTCCCCAGCGATCAATACCATCGATCAACACGCGCAGTTCTGCGGCACCTTTTCCGCCCAGAACTTTGTCCGCTAATGCAATCCGTGCCCCGTCCACTAGGGATACGCCATTTTCACGCGCAACATTTTGAATTTTTTGCTGTGCTTTATCGCCTAATCCACGTTTGGGCGTATTAACGATCCGCTCAAACGCCAAATCATCCTCTGGACTAAGAACGACACGGAAATAGGCCATGGCGTCACGAATTTCCATGCGCTCATAAAACCGTGGCCCACCGATAACACGATAAGGTAATCCTATCGTCAAAAACCGATCCTCAAACGCGCGCATTTGATGGGATGCACGCACCAAAATTGCCATATCCTCAAGTCCGAAAGGCGCATTACCCCGCGTGCCGCGCTGCATGGACTCGACTTCTTCACCGATCCAACGGGCTTCTTCTTCGCCATCCCAATGTCCGATCAGGCGGACGCGGTCCCCACTGTCCAAATCGGTCCAAAGCTCTTTGCCAAGTCGGCCAGCATTGCCAGCAATCACACCACTGGCAGCTGCCAAAATATGCGGAGTCGAACGGTAATTTTGCTCTAAGCGAACAACTTTGGCACCTGGGAAATCCTTTTCAAATCTTAAAATATTGCCAACCTCTGCGCCACGCCAGCCATAAATAGATTGATCATCATCTCCAACACAGCAGATATTTTTATGTGCGCCCGCCAACAGGCGCAGCCATAAATATTGGGCAACATTCGTATCCTGATATTCGTCAACCAATATGAATTTGAACCAGCGTTGGTACTGCTCTAACACATCATCGTGGGTCTGAAAAATGGTCACCATATGCAGCAGCAGATCACCAAAATCCACAGCATTTAATTCACGCAAACGCGTTTGGTATTGCGCATAGATTTCTGTCCCGCGGTTATTAAAAGCACCCGCTTCAGCGCTTGGGACTTTTTCTGGGGTCCAGGCGCGGTTTTTCCAGTGGTCAATGATCCCGCCCATCTGTCGGGCCGGCCAGCGTTTTTCATCGATATTATTGGCAAGAATTAATTGTTTGATCAGTCGATTTTGGTCATCTGTGTCCAGAATCGTAAAATTACTTTTTAATCCCACCAACTCTGCGTGACGACGCAGCAGTTTTACACAAACCGAATGGAATGTGCCTAACCATGGCATTCCTTCAATTTGCATTCCCAATATCTGGCCCACGCGATTTTTCATTTCGCGGGCTGCCTTATTCGTGAATGTGACCGATAAAATTTCGTTTGGCCGCGCGCGCCCTGTGTTCAACAAATGCACAATCCGCGATGTCAGCGCCTTGGTTTTTCCCGTACCCGCACCTGCCAGCATAAGTACAGGCCCATCCAATGCCTCAACTGCTTCGCGCTGTGCAGGATTTAGGTCGTCCAAATAGGGCGCGCCCCGTGCTGCCCTTGCACGCGCCGAAAGTGATGCCTCTTCAAAGGCGTCCATTTCATCATAACTGCTCATTCCGTTAACTTAACC
>CAXABH010000358.1:0-2521 GCA_963966925.1 uncultured Rhodobacterales bacterium | reverse complement strand
GAGGGACGTGCGCAAAACCGCCGCGTGGACGTGGTTATTTTACCAAACTAAACTTCTTAGGTCTCCCCGACCGATGCCTCGGCCCTTGTGGTCGGGGCTTTTTTATTTTGCAAACGCACTGTCCAAAATTTTCTGCAGCTGTTTGGCATCATGCGATGTGAAGGCCGCAGGTTGATTGCTGTCGATGTCAAAAACGGCAATGACGTTTCCGGCACCATCCCGAACAGGCAGCACGATTTCTGACAAGGTGGAAGAAGAACAGGCAATATGACCGGGAAAGGCATGGACATCATCCACCAACTGCACACGGTTCTCTCGTGCCGCAGCGCCGCAAACCCCTTTGCTAAACGGGATCACCAAACATCCATGTCCCCCCTGATACGGACCAATTTTCAAAAGTTCAGGAGCAACAACGCGATAAAACCCTGTCCAATCAAACCGATCATCTGAATAATGTACTTCGCAGGCAATTGTTGCCATTTTCGCAATTGGATCGGCTTCGCCATCGATCAGCGCATCAATTGTTTTGCTCAAAAGGTTGTAATCAATTCTCATGTGCGTTCAATTGCGATTGCTGTGCCTTCGCCCCCACCAATACAAATTGCAGCAACGCCGCGCCGCGCATCGCGGGTTTCCATCGCGTTTAACAAGGTTACCAATATCCGCGCGCCAGATGCACCAATCGGATGCCCCAAGGCGCAGGCGCCCCCATGTACATTCATTTTATCCCGTGAAACCTGCATATCACGCATGAAGGCCATTGGGACCACAGCGAACGCCTCGTTCACCTCCCACAGATCAACGTCCTCTTTGTTCCAGTCAATCTTTTTCAATAATTTTTCTGCCGCTGGAATTGGTGCAGTTGCAAACCAACCCGGTGCATGCGCATGGCTTGCATGCCCCTTAATCACCGCACGAATAGGCAGACCATTCGCCTCGGCATAGGCACGGGTGGTCAGAATCAACGCCGCAGCACCATCAGAAATTGAAGATGAATTTGCAGGTGTCACTGTCCCACCCTCACGAAACGCTGGTTTTAGGTGCGGTATTTTCTCGGGACGAGCGTTTTTAGGTTGCTCATCTTCATCAATCACAACCTCGCCCTTGCGCGTTTTTAATGTAACCGATGCAATTTCATGTGCGAATGCCCCCGATTTTTGTGCATCCAAGGCATTCCTTAGCGATCCCAGTGCATATTCATCCTGGGCTTCTCTGGTGAATTGATATTTCTCGGCGCAATCTTCTGCGAAGGTGCCCATAAGACGGCCTTTGTCATAGGCGTCTTCCAACCCATCCAAGAACATGTGATCCATGACTTGAGCGTGCCCAATCCGTGCGCCACCACGCATTTTGGGCAACAAATACGGCGCATTCGACATGCTTTCCATACCACCAACTGCCACAACATTCGCGTATCCCAAAGCAAGCTGATCATAACCGATCATCGTCGCTTTCATTCCAGAACCACACATCTTGTTCAAAGTGGTGGCGGGAACATCTTCACCCAGACCTGCGGCGAAACCTGCCTGACGTGCGGGTGCCTGCCCCTGACCAGCGGGCAAAACATTACCAAAGTACAGTTCATCAACTGACCCTATTTGCGCATCATCCAGCGCCGCTTTTACTGCTACACCACCCAAAACCGAGGCAGTCACACCATCAAAATCGCCTTGAAACCCACCCATTGGGGTACGTGCAGCGCCAGCAATTACAACGTCATTCATATTTCCGCCTCATCAAAAACTTAGGCGGAGCATACCGAATGGTAATCTTTTGCGTCCAGTGTACCGCCACGTCGTTACATAAGAAGGATACTATAATGGACCTTAGTCATGCTCAACAAGGAGATTACCTGGTTGTCACAGTCAATGCATCGCGCATTGACGCAAGCGCTGCGTTAGAGTTCAAAGATTCAATGAATGCGATTGACGAAAGCAATCAAAAAATCCTGCTAAACCTTGAACATGTCGAATTTATTGACTCAAGCGGCTTAGGTGCTGTTGTCAGTGTCATGAAGCATTTGGGCAAGGGGCGCAAAATGGATCTCTGCGCGCTAACACCAACAGTTGATAAGGTATTTCGCTTAACACGCATGGATTCAATTTTCGCAATCTACGCAACGCGTGAACAAGCCATTTCGGATCAACAATCAACAGGCTAGCGCATTGAACAACACATTGATTAGGTTTCATTTGCGCGGGGCAGAAGATTTTGACGCTGTCCGCATTGGATTGGGCAAATTTATGCTCAACTTGGAAACATTTCACACACACAGTATAATCTGGGCGACATCGAACTTGTTTTAGCCGAAGTGCTTAATAATATTGTCGAACACGGCAGGGAAGACGCCCAAAAACATCCCATTTCAATGAGGTGGAGTAACGCAGATCAACTTTGCATCACTATGATAGATGCTGGTCGATACATACCATCAGAGATTATCACAAATGCAAATATGCCAGATCTACACGTTGGTTTCAGTAATTTGCCAGAGGGTGGATTTGGTTGGGCCCTAGTGAAT
>CAXABH010000357.1:0-2533 GCA_963966925.1 uncultured Rhodobacterales bacterium | reverse complement strand
TTCTGCATTTCGTGCCATGGGGAGAGAGAACGTGCCACAACCCGCAAATAGATCAATGATCCGATTTTGGTGGCCGATGATGTTGCGCACCTCGGCGATCAAATCGCCTTCGCCCTGTTTGGTTGCCTGCAGAAAACTACCAGATGGTGGATCAACGACGATGCCATCAAATTCCTGACTGGGCGGCAATCGCATTGCGATGACTTCGCCATTCCATGATAAACGCGCAAGTCGCAGTGTTTCACAGGCCTGCGTCAAATCCATGCGCAATTGGTCATCCAGCTCTTTTCCGCCTGACGCGGCCACATCCAGTCCATTGGCGCATAATGTGACATTGATTGATATTTCGCCTTTGCGTGATCCGCCAATGGTTACCAATTGTGCTACAACAGAGCGCGCTGAAATCAAATCTGGATCAAGCAACTGACAATCGGGATTTTCGACAATAATATCCGACCCACGTGCGTGAAACCCAACAGAGGCGCCCTTTTTCGTTCGGCGTGCAGAAAAGGTTGCGCGTCGGCGCGATTGTGCTGGTGATGTCAGGCACGGGCGCAATTCGGTTTCCAGGCCATGGGCGGCCAATGCGGTTTTCACCACATTTACCTTCCACCCAGCAACAAATTCATCACTGGCGTGCATCAGGCTACATCCACCACATGATTTGTAATGACGACAGACAGCGCGTACGCGATCGGATGAGGGTGTAATGATGCGCACGTCCTGCAGGATTTGCTGGTCTAGTGTGCCAGTCACCACTTCATTGGGTAGGGTTAGTGGCGCATAGACAGGCCCATCTGCGATCCCATCCCCTTGATGGCCTAAACGTTTGATTGTGAATTCAGTCATAGGGCTGCAAATAATCTGAAACGGGTTTAATTGAAATAGCTATTCTGCTGCATCCTGTGCGCCGATGAAACCGCCAGATTGCCGGTTCCAATACCGTGCGTATAACTTATTTTGTGCAAGAAGGCTTGTATGCGTGCCGTCTTCAACGATGCGACCGTTTTCCATTACTATAATGCGATCCATTTCAGATAATGTTGATAATCTGTGTGCGATTGCCAGAACGGTTTTGCCCTCCATGAATTCATAGAGTGAGGTTTGAATAGAGGCTTCAACTTCACTGTCCAGCGCACTTGTTGCCTCATCCAAAACAAGGACCGGAGCATCCTTTAGTATTGCGCGTGCCAGTGCGATCCGCTGGCGCTGACCTCCACTTAGTTTGACACCACGTTCACCCAAATGCGCCTGATACCCTTGGCGATCTTTGCCGTCGATCAAATCCACAATGAAATCATGCGCCTCGGCGCGTTTTGCGGCCTCAATAACCTCTGCATCGCTTGCTTCGGGGCGGCCATACCGGATGTTGTCCATTGCTGATCGATTAAACATGGCTGTTTCTTGGGTCACCATTCCGATATTGGCGCGTAGGCTGTCTTGGGTGACTTTGGCGATATCTTGATTGGCTATTTTGATCGTACCAAACTCGACGTCATAAAGACGCAAAACCAAATTCACTAAAGTTGATTTGCCGGCGCCCGATGCCCCAACGATCCCAACCTTTTGGCCCGCTGAAATGGACAAATTGATGTTTTCGATACCACCTTTTTCGTGTCCATATTGAAAGCTGACATTGTCGAACATGATCGTCGTCGGGTTTGGGTCTAGTGTGCGCGCTGCAGGAGCATCGTTTAAATTCCAACGCGTGCTCAGTGTGCGCACACCATCCTCAACCTCGCCAATGCTGCCGTAAATATTCATCAGGGTAAAACTGACCCAACCCGTCATTTGCGCCAATCGCAAACCAACGGCACCTGCTGCTGCGATTTGCCCGACAGTAGCCTGACCATTTGACCATTGCACGACACTGTACCCGATCAGGACAATGGGCATGATGCCTGCCAAAACCAGCAGTAGGAACCGAAACAGAACCATGACCTGGGCCCGATCCAGAGAACGTTCAAAATAGCCCTTCATTGCATTTAAAATGGCGTTATCTTCGTGGCGCACATTTGCAAACAACTTGACCGTTTTCACATTGGTGACAACATCCACCACTTGGCCCACAACAACTGCGCGTGCATCTGCATGTGCCGCCGACCGTTTTCGCATTTTGGGCATAAATGTTTTGATGAAATAGATATACGCCACCAACCAAGCCAGAACAAAAAGACTGAGCAAAGGATCAAGTCCCGCAACAATCACCATTGCGCCCAAAACCGATGCGATTGAAAAAACAATTGTGTGCACAAATTCAATTACGACATTCGTAGCACTGGTTGATGTTTGCATTTCTTTTTGCGCGATGCGACCGGCAAAATCATTTTCGAAAAACTCAACAGATTGTCCCATTGTCCAGCGATGAATACGCAGCATGATTAGGTTCAACATGTTGGGCTGCAGGATATAGGTTTGGGCCAACGAACTGATCCCAAACGATATGGGCCTAGCGATCATGAAAAACAGGATGCCGCCAATCAGTAGCGGTATGTTTTCAACGAAAAATCCCGATGGCGTGTCGTTCGTGGCT
>CAXABH010000356.1:0-2548 GCA_963966925.1 uncultured Rhodobacterales bacterium | reverse complement strand
GGGTACACCACGTGCTACAACTTCGATCACAGCCCCTACAGAGTCGTGGGATTTGCGCAGCTCGTCTAAGTAACTGGCCCAGTCTTCTGCGGCCTCTCGGTCTGGCGTCCAAAACGCGTTGTTTTCAATTGCATTCCAATCAAAGTTGTTGCGGTTGATGGATTTGGTGCCAATTTGGGTCATATAACCGGTAATCTGTACACCTGGGCAAATTGATTTTATTGCCTCACGTGCGACGCCACCCGCTGCAACGCGCGCCGCTGTTTCACGCGCAGACGATCGCCCACCGCCGCGATAGTCGCGAATACCGTATTTTTGCCAATATGTGATATCAGCGTGACCTGGGCGGAATGTTTCGGCGATTTCGCCATAATCTTTTGATCGTTGGTCGGTGTTTTTGATCATCAGCTGGATAGGTGTACCGGTGGACACACCATCAAAAACACCAGATAGAATTTCAACTTCGTCTGGTTCACGTCGCTGCGTTGTGAATTTGTTTTGTCCCGGCTTTCTTTTGTCCAACCAATGTTGGATCGTCGCGGCATCAATCGCAACGCCAGGAGGACATCCATCAACAGTTGCACCCAGTGCAGGACCGTGGCTCTCACCCCACGTTGTGACGCGAAATAGATGTCCAAAGCTGTTCATACTCATTTTGATGCTCCTTGCTTTGGGACTAAGTAATTCCACAATACTAAAGGCGCAAGGCATTCTTCATATTGCCAGTTTTCTCAAAGGGAAATGAGATCCTAATTCTTCTTGTCTTTGTCACCATTGCACACTAGTTTCTGCCTCACCTCGGGGTGCCTTTGGGCTGAGACGCATATGCGGACCCGTTGAACCTGATCCGGGTAACTCCGGCGGAGGGAAGGTCCAGCAAACAACTGGGTCCCCTCTTCACTTAGAAGGGAATGTTATGAAAAACACTTTAATTGTCACTACAATAGTGTCTGCGACTTCAGCGTTCGCAGATACGCCTGTCCTAACCGTTTATGCGCCGGACTACTTTGCATCCGAATGGGGTCCAGGCCCTGCGATAGAAGCAGAGTTTGAAAAAACCTGCGGCTGTGATTTGCAGTTTTCTGCAGGCGATTTGTTGCCTCGTATCATGTTAGAAGGCAGCTCTACTGATGCGGATATCGTTATTGGTTTGAATACTGACGTAACGAAAAAAGCGCGTGAAACGGGTCTTTTTGCGGAACATGGTCAAAACAATGCAGATCTGAAATTACCAATTGAATGGAACGATGAAACGTTTTTGCCGTTTGACTGGGCATATGTATCGTTTGTTTACAATGCCGCCAAAATGCCTGAGATGCCGACATCCTTCGAGGATTTGGTAAATCTGCCGTCTGATCATAAAATTGTCATTCAGGATCCACGCAGTTCGATTTCTGGACTTGCTTTGGTGCTGTGGGTTAAGGCGGTTTATGGGGACAAGGCGGCAGATTATTGGGCCAGATTGTCACCGAATATTTTAACAGTAACAAGCGGCTGGTCAGAAGCGTACGGTCTGTTTACCGAAGGTGAAGCAGATGTGGTTTTATCCTTTAACACCTCACCCAGTTACCACATCGTTGCAGAAGAAGACGAAACCAAGAAAGCAGCAATTTTTGATGAGGGTCACTATCCCTATTTTGAATTGGTTGCAAAAGTTGAATCAACAGATGTGCCAAATGTTGCGGATGCGTTTATGGACTTTGTGATGTCCTCTGAATTCCAATCTATCATCCCATTTACAAATTGGTCTTATCCTGCCGCCCAATCATCAGATGCATGGCCAGAGGTTTTTGCGAATCTACCTGCACCGGCGAAAACCGTCTATTTTGACGAACAAAAGGCAGCGGAACTTCGAAATTCTGCGGTTGAGGAATGGCGCAACGCGTTGTCCAAATAATCACAAGCATTTTGTATTTGCTTGTCTTCGCCATGCCCATTTTGGGCTTGGCGATTTACGGTGGGGTGGATTTACATTTCACTGCGTCTGACATTGCTGCCATTAGATTTACAATTATGCAGGCGATTTTGTCAGCAGTTCTAAGCGTTGTTGTGGCGATACCTGTTTCGCGTGCTTTGGCGCGCCAAAATTTCAAAGGGCGTGAGGTGCTGATTTCAGTGTTGTCCGCACCATTTATATTACCTGTCATTGTCGCAATCAGTGGTGTGCTTTTCATCTTTGGGCGCGAGGGGACCGTGAACCAGTTTTTAGTCGAGATTGGGCAGGGATCGGTATCTATTTATGGGCTTGCAGGGATTTTGTTGGTCCATGTCTTCTTTAATCTTCCACTTGCCATTCGCATATTGCTGTTTGGCTGGGGGTCTGTCCCTATCGAACATCACAGAATTGCAAGGGGCTTAAATCTAAACGCTTGGGCTAGGTTCAAAATAATTGAATTGCCGGTGTCAAAGCATCTACTTTTGTTTTCACTTTAATTCTGCTATTATGTTGAAGACTTAAAAATAAATAAACTACTTCAAAGCGTTTTTCTTCTCTAGGATAATCTACCGCAGTTTGGTCTACTAAAAGTTTATACTGCACCCCTGTATG
>CAXABH010000355.1:0-2567 GCA_963966925.1 uncultured Rhodobacterales bacterium | reverse complement strand
CGGCACTTGGTAAACACGTATTGTCCATTTTTATCCTACCTCCGTCGATCCCCGAATTGGAAAGGCGCCTTTTTGCGCGCGCACAAGACAGCAAAGAGGTGATTGATGGGCGTATGTCCAAATCACGCGATGAAATCAGCCATTGGCCTGAATACGATTATGTATTGGTAAATGAGGATTTGGATGAAACCGAAGCCCGTTTGAAAACAATTGTTGCCGCCGAACGTCTGCGGTTAAGTCAGCAACCTGATCTGGTGAATGTTGTGCGTCGTTTAAACAAAGAATTTGAGGAAAGATCATGAACATTTTTGCATTAGGGGATAAAACCCCACAGATTTCGCCAAGCGCATGGATCGCACATGACGCAAATGTCATCGGGCATGTTGAGGTTGGCGATAACGCATCGATTTGGTTTGGTGCGACGTTACGCGGTGATAATGAATTGATCCACCTTGGGGCAGGATCCAACATTCAGGAAAACTGCGTTTTGCATACGGATATGGGGTATCCGTTGATGATTGGTGAAAATTGCACCATTGGTCATATGGTAACGTTGCATGGCTGTGTGATTGGAAACAATTCACTAATCGGAATGGGGGCAACCATTCTGAACGGTGCGAAGATTGGGAAAAACTGTCTGATTGGGGCAGGGGCGTTGATTACCGAAAATAAGGAAATCCCCGATGGCTCTATGGTTCTTGGATCACCCGGGCGGGTGGTCAAACAGCTGGACGAGGCGCAAATTGCAGGCTTGGAAAAAAGCGCGCTTCATTACCAAGAGAATGCACGTCGTTTTCGCACTCAGCTGCGCGAAATGAGATAGAGTGTTAGTATCACTAAGCACGTAATAGATTATCTGCATGGGGCATAATGGAAAATAAACACATCGCTTCGGTTGTATATGGGCTTTCATTTCCATGCGTTGCGATATCAGTGCGTGATTTTAAACGCGTGGTCTGTGCCAATTCAGAGGCAAAATCATTCTTAGGCGATGAAATCGAAGGGCGGCATTTTTACACGGTTTTTCGTCAACCCAACATGATTGAAATGATTGAAGGCGTCATAAAATCAGGAGGGCGCAAACAAGCACGCATGGCGATGTCAGAAAATCGTCTTGATACATATTATGACGTGACTTGCAGTAAAATTGAGGGCCAATACTGTTTAATCACCTTTCAAGATCGCAGTGAACAAGAGCAAATTCTGCAAATGCGGCGTGATTTCGTAGCCAATGTTTCACATGAACTTAAAAGCCCGCTTGCCGCACTGATGGGGTTTATTGAAACACTTCGCTCTGTCGCAAAAAACGATGCAAAAGCGCAGGAACGTTTTTTGGGGATTATGGAGTCTGAAGCGCAGCGGATGAACCGATTGGTGAATGATTTACTGTCGCTTTCTCAGGTGGAATCAACTGAACGACAACGCCCGACTGAAACGATTGATTTATCTGAATTGATTGGGCAAACGGTTGATGTGTTGCTGCCTGTTGCACAGGAACGCAGCGTTACAATTCGCATTGAAAATCATTCACCACTGCCCCCCAATGTCACAGGCTATAGCGACCAATTGCGACAGGTGTTCAATAATCTGATTGAAAACGCCATCAAATATGGCGCACAGGATGGGCGCGTTACCATATCTGTTGAACAATCTACCTATTTGCCAGAGTTGCTAAGCAACGGGATTGAGGTGTCTGTGTCCGATGATGGTCCTGGTATTGATCCGGAACATTTACCGCGCTTGGCCGAACGGTTTTATCGGATCGATAGTCATCGTTCGCGACAAATGGGGGGGACAGGATTGGGGCTTGCCATTGTCAAACACATCATAAGTCGCCACCGCGGTCTATTGCTCGTGGATAGTGTCGTAGGACATGGATCAAAATTCAAAGTATTATTGCCCGAAAACAGTTCAGTTGCGCAATAAATAATGAGTTCAGTAGCGTCATAATTCTGTTACATAACCTACATACACATGTGCCAGTTGCGCGGAAATAATGTATCTGCGCCAGTTATTGTAAACACAGCGGCTGAATGAAATGAATGATTTGCAATTGATACAGGACACATCAACCGATCAACACATTAAAATCAACGCCACTGATGTGCAGGTTCATTATGGTGATACTCACGCGATCAAGGATGTTTCAGTTGATATCTTAGATAAAACAGTCACCGCATTCATTGGCCCATCGGGATGTGGGAAATCGACGTTTTTACGCACATTCAATCGGATGAACGATACGATCGATATTTGTCGTGTCAGCGGTTCGATTTTGTTGGAGGATGAGGACATTTACGATCCTCGTATCGACCCAGTACAGTTGCGCGCGCGCGTTGGCATGGTGTTCCAAAAACCAAATCCATTCCCTAAATCCATTTATGACAATGTCGCCTATGGTCCGCGCATCCACGGTCTGGCTAAAAATAAGGCCGAGTTGGATGAAATCGTAGAAAAGGCCATGCGCCGTGGCGCAATTTGGGATGAGGTGAAGGACCGTTTAAATGATGCGGGAACGAGTCTTTCAGGTGGTCAACAGCAGCGTTTGTGCATTGCCCGTGCCGTTG
>CAXABH010000354.1:0-2588 GCA_963966925.1 uncultured Rhodobacterales bacterium | reverse complement strand
TGGGCATAGGGTGCGGTCGTCAGGCCGAGATGATTTAAGGAGTCTTTAACCGTGTGGCGATGCGGGGAAACCCCAGGCTCCTGGCGGTTAGGGTAAATCGGTTTGATCGATACCAGTACATCAAGCGCATCGGTGGGGATATTTTCAAATTCATATGTAATGACATCTACGGATTGGGCAAACGCGCGCAGGGCTGCTGCATCCTCGTAGGATGCGGTGGTGCAATGATCGGCCACCTGCGCGGCGGGTGGGTTCGCGCCTGGTTCGTAAATATGTGTCACAAATCCCAGTCGACTTGCGGCAACGGACAACATACGCCCTAATTGACCGCCACCCAAAATTCCAATTCGCGCGCCTTGAGGCAATGGGTTATTCATCTGTAGGCACCTCAGGAATTGAGTTAGACAGCGCGTCACGCCATGCATCAAGACGTTCGGCTAATGCCTCATCCGAGATGGCCAATATACCCGCAGCCATCAGACCCGCGTTGGCGGCCCCAGCTGTACCAATCGCCATTGTTGCCACGGGAAAACCTTTGGGCATTTGAACAATTGAATACAGGCTATCGACACCCGAGAGAGCTTTGGTTTGTACAGGAACGCCCACAACGGGCACACGTGTTTTGGACGCCATCATGCCAGGCAAATGGGCCGCGCCACCAGCACCTGCGATGATCACCTTTAACCCTTTGGAAGCAGCAGATTTGCCATAGTCCCACAAACGATCAGGGGTGCGATGCGCAGAAACAATTGCGGTTTCATAGGTAATCCCAAGTTCATCCAAAATATCTGCGGCAAGCTTCATTGTTGACCAATCAGATTGGCTTCCCATGATGATGCCGACTTGTGGTGATGTGCTCATTTTGCCCTCGTCACGCTGCCTGAGCGCGGCATTATAGCCACTTCCAAAGCTTAGGCAATGATATCTGGGGTAAGACGATCTTCTATCACTGAGATTTTGTCTTTCAGTAGCAGTTTTTTCTTTTTCAAACGCTGAATGGTCAACTGATCCGCTGTCCCTTTTTCAACCAATGCTTCAATCGCTTGATCTAAATCACGATGTTCATCGCGCAACACAATGAGCTCAAGCCGTAGCACATCATCAGTTTTCATTGAAAAGTCGTGGGGGGTCTGCATCTTACGGTCGTCCAAAGTTCTGCGTGTAGTATACGTTAAAATTTCTATTCTGCCTAGGCTTGCATTGTCGCACGTGAACAATCATATTTCATTCAGGGTTGCCAATTGGGACCCAACTTTCTGTCGCTTAGATAAGGACAAGATGATGACAAAACTTACCTTGGGGTCGCATCCCCATATGCTTGGGTTCGAGCAATTGGAACGCCTGCTAGAGCGGACCGCGAAAACAGGCAACGAAGGGTATCCCCCCTTTAATATTGAACAAACCTCTGATCGTGGCTATCGGATCACATTGGCCGTTGCAGGGTTTGCACAAGAAGATTTATCGATCACTGTAGAAGACCGGCAATTGGTTGTCCGTGGCCGTCAAAGCGATGACAGTTCAGAGCGGGTGTATTTGCATCGCGGAATCGCAGCGCGACAATTTCAGCGGTCTTTCGTGCTGGCAGAGGGTGTAGATGTGGGTGATGCAACTATGGAAAATGGGTTGCTGCATATCGATTTGACTCAAGTTATGCCGGAAACAGTCGTTCAAACAATTAAGATTAAACGGGGGTGAGAAATGGAACATTCAACCGATGATATCGCATCTGATGAGCGCGTTGTTTATGTACGCGCGGTATCAACGGCAATTCTTCCTGATGATGTCCGTGAAGAATTGGGTAACGTAGATGAAGTTTATGCGGTGCATTCTGCCGCGGGCGAACGTTTGGCACTGGTAACTGAACGGGACATGGCATTCGTGTTAGCGCGGCAAAATGATTTATCACCTGTCGCGGTGCATTAGGAACAAATCATTGCCTTTTCATGGCATGGTGATAGCGTTGCGCAATGACAGATTTTGATTGCGATTGGATTGATGCATTCACTGACCAGGCGTTTGGTGGAAATGGCTGTGCGGTTGTTTATGATGAAAACGGTTTGCCAGATGAAGTGTGCGTTGCCTTTGTCAAAGAAACATCACTCACAGAGTGTACTTTTGTCGGGCCTTCTGACGTTGCGGATTTTAAGGTTAGATACTTTTTAGCAGGTGGTGAAATCCCATTTGCTGGACATCCCACGTTATCGACAGCAATTTCATTGATTAACCGTGAACAAATTCATGCGGCGCAAATCACATTTGAAACACTGGCTGGGATTGTTCCAATTGAAATTGATGAAAGTTTTGGATTACCCAGAATTACCATGACACAGCGTGCACCTGATTTTGGGCCAGAATTGGATCCTGAATTATTGGCGCGCATTGGTGGGATTTCGGCAGCTGATATCATGGCACCCCCGCAAGTTGTCAGCACGGGTTTGCCGTTTTGCATTGTTCTGCTGCGCGATCATGATGCATTAAAACGGGTCAAATTGCACCCTGAATTGACCAGAAAATTTCAGGCGGCGGGTATCTATGATGGGCTTATGGAACCTTATTGGGCTACATTACAGGGGGCGTCTGAAGTGGGG
>CAXABH010000353.1:0-2624 GCA_963966925.1 uncultured Rhodobacterales bacterium | reverse complement strand
AATATGAAATAAGCCGATAAAAACATTAGCATGACATACAACCCAAAGGGCATGTACAGCATGTGGGCAATCAATAACCCCGCAAGAGGCGGGCCAATAAATTCTCCCAACAGTTTTTCAGCACTCCACAACTGACTATTTGCGGTTTCAAGGTCATCTGCAGCAACGATATTGGGTAGGAAACTTTGGGCGGTAGTGTCCCTGACGACCTCGGCACATCCGATCAGAAATGCTAACCCTATTAAATAGTAAATTGAATTTTGATTGATGGCAAATAGCGTCAGAATGAAAATAATACACATTGCCATGGCGCGGAAAATATCCATGCGTCCCACCAATAACCGACGATCAAACGCATCTGCCAAAACGCCTGCTGGGATGGATAATAGTAACCATGGTAATCGATTTGATGCAAAAACTAGTGAAATAAGCAGCGGATCAGACGTCATTAATGTGGCAAGCCATGGCAATGCAACCAACATCAAACCATCTGCAAAATTTGAACAAACTCCGGCACCAAAAAGACGGCGAAAATTCGTATTTTCAGTTAATAAATTAAATTTCATCGAAACAATCAGGACATCTTATCCCCCGATCATCATTTACTTTGGTTCAGATTGCAACTGGCCCACAATATCGTCGATGACGCGTTGCCACAGTTCTGGGGGTTGCGAACCGGGAACGGCGTGTTGACCTGCGACAATGAACGTTGGCACCGAATTAATGCCCATCTTACGCGCACTCTCGTCCTTTTCACGCACTTCAGATAAGTCTGCATCCGACAGCAATAATTTGCGTGTGACGGCTGCATCCATGCCACCAGTATCGGCGACATCTGCCAATACGTCGATGTCACCAATATCGCGACCTTCTATAAAATAGGCTTTGAACAGGGCCGAAACGATTGGGGTTTGCACGCCTTCAATTCCCGCCCAGTGGATCAAGCGATGTGCGTTTATGGTATTCGGGGTGGTTTTTATCCCCTCTAGGTTCATTTTCAGTCCCGCTTTTTCAGCGTGTTCTGCAACGGGCATATAGGCCTTGATTGCGTTATCCTTGCCACCAAATTTACCTTCTAAGTATGCACGACGATCCATGCCGCCTTTGGGCATGTCAGGGTTTAACTGAAATGGATGCCATTCGATGGTAAAAGGGTGGTTGGGGCGACTTTCCAATGCGCGATCCAAATGGGTTTTTCCAATGAAACACCAGGGACAAATTGGATCTGAAAAGATATCAAGTTTAATCATGTGTTCAGATCCTTTGACTATGTGAATTCGCTTGGTTCTCAGGGCTTCTAGTCGGGTTGGACATTTTGTGCAATTTCTTTCGATTGGCGTCAGGTGGCGAAACGGTTCAAATCACACCGATGCGTTTGAATTGGATA
Source organism: uncultured Rhodobacterales bacterium (assembly GCA_963966925.1). GTDB lineage: Bacteria > Pseudomonadota > Alphaproteobacteria > Rhodobacterales > Rhodobacteraceae > HIMB11. Next base: position 1,237 of record CAXABH010000353.1, on the reverse strand, counting down.
CGGGTTTCGAAAATATATGTGACGCTGAACGTGATTTCATTGATGCGCCAAATTGCGTCGCGTCTCAGTGTTTTTTGCACCCATATCCATTCAACTTAGCCCGCTTAAATCAAGTCCGTCATCGCGCGCAGGGCATTACGATTGATTTTTCCATTCGCATTTAGTGGCAGGGCATCCAATTTAACATAGGCCTTGGGCCGCTTATAATCAGCCAAATGTGTTTGCGCATAATGCCTTAGAAGCGGTTCTGCATCTGATTTTTCACATGTATAAAACGCAACAATGATTTTAGCATCAGCCTTAATTTCAACCTCGACACAGGCCAATGCATCAATACCAGCAACCTGCGACAGAGTTTGTTCCAGTTCAATGGGCGACACACGAAATCCCCCTGCGTTCATCATGTCATCCTTGCGCCCGGTGTAGTAATAGGCGCCGTTTTCAGCGATGCGCGCGTGATCACCCGTTAAAAACCACTCGTCAACAAATCGATCCGCCGTTTCATCTGCTGCGTTCAAATATCCCAACATTAATCCCGGATCATCGTGACGAACTGCGATGATGCCTTCTTGTTTGATATCGGCCTCTTGGCTTGGATCATCGACTGAACGCAGAGAAATTGAGCGTCCCCGCTGCGGCCAACCAAGTGCATGATCGGCGCTAAAACGATGCGGCGCGGAAGACAGAAATGTCGAACACTCAGACATTCCAAACGCCTCATAAATATCAACCCCTGTTTTGCGCCGCCATGTATCGCGGACATCAGGTGATAACTTTTCACCCGCTGACAACACATGGCGCAATTTAGGAATATGAAATTGATCGGGTAGGGCAGCATTCAGTTTTCGGATCACACCAGGTGCGGCTGCAAACACTGTTGCATCATGTCGTGACAACAGCAAAGGAAGTACACTTAAGTCCACTTTTGGATCCGGGATTAGGGCCGTTGCCCCAACACTCCACGGATCCATTAATCCAGTACCCAGGGTAAAGGTCCAATTAAATGCACCAGCATGTAATAAACGATCCTGTGCGTTCAAATCATACCAATCCCGGATCATCATCCGACGCGCCCAAATAGCACGATGTGCGTGCATGACTGCGCGTGGATGCCCAGAAGTTCCCGAGGTGTACACAATATAGGCCAATCTGTTTGGATCGCCGTGTTGAAATTCCGCAGCCGCGTTCGATTTAAACGCATCAATCTGTGTGGTGGTGATAACGTGATGGTCCGTAT
>CAXABH010000352.1:0-2630 GCA_963966925.1 uncultured Rhodobacterales bacterium | reverse complement strand
TAAAATATCGTAAGTGTTCACAACTAAATGCGGACAAGTCCATTTGGCACAAACATAACCAAGTTCAAAGGAACATCATGTTGCGTAACGTGTGGTTCCTTTTCGCATCACATCCACTGGCTCGTTAAGCAAGATGGCGTTGTGTGCGCGCTGATCGCAGTTTGCCCGCGGACATATCCGGCAGTTGATGCCAATTTCAGTGAACTGTTGCGGCGTATTTCTAAGTGTTTCAGAATAGCCGATTTGTTCAAGTTTATCTATACTACAACCCATTGCAACAACGAGGCGTTTATCAAGCGAATGACGGGTGAATTTTGGTCTGTTTACAGTGCGCGCAAAGACAAAAAACCTACCTTCATCCGGCATTTCCACCAGCTGAGGTACTATGGTGCCAGGGTTGCGAAAGCTTGTGTGCAAGTTTAACCGAGGGCAAGCCCCTCCATACTCTGCCAAATTGAATCCTGTTGAGTTGAAACGCTTTGTTACATTGCCCGCCTTGTCTATCCTTAAAAAGAAAAATGGTACGCCTTCTGCTCCCTCCCTTTGCAAGGTAGTGGCGCGATGGCAGGCCTGCTCAAAGCTTACTCCAAAGCGCAAAGACAAATGTGCAAAATCGTACTTACATTCAAGTGCTTCTTCTAGAAAAGCGTCATATGGCATGATTAGGGCTGCTGCGAAGTAGTTTGCCAACTCTACTTTGCAACGGTTCAATCCCGCTTCATCATCGATATTCAGCCTTGATAAAAGCTCTTCTATTATATCAGATTTTTCAACTAAGCCGAGCGTATGGGCAAGTTGGAACGTTCTATTGGGATGGTCGAGGCCTTCGGATAAATGTATTTCTTTTCGCTCTGCGAAATACTGCCTTAATGTATCGGGCATGTCCGTAACTGGAACCACGCGTGTCGTTAGGCCATGATGATCGAATAAATAAGTCTTCAAGCTAGCGTAAAGATCATCGCTTTGTGGTCGCTCGTCTCGCCAAAAATTTTCGGCCGCTTCTTCTAGTTCACTAAAGTGGTTTCGGTGTTGGCGAAAAAAATCATGAACAATTGACTCAGGTGATGCTAACAAAAGTCGTAAATCAGTCTCACTAGCGTTTGTTAATGATAGCAGCCGATCCGTTGCAGAACGGTAGACAGTTAGCAGTTTTAAAAAGCTTTTGGTTACATCAGGTGCATCTGACATCAATGCGCGCAGTTGCGTAAGATCGGGAATATGGTTTTCGAATAATGGATCCTGAAATGCGCTTCGTAAGTTTGCTAAAGTGGCCGCTTCATCTTCGTCTGCTATCTCGCGCCAGTCGACGCCATACGTTTGAAACAGCTGTAAAAGTACAGGTACAGAAACGCTGCGTTCGTTTTTTTCCAGCATGTTTACGTATGAAACACTGATACCCAACGCTTTGGCCATTTGAGCTTGGGTCTGATTTTTTTCACGCCTTAGCCGGCGCAAGCGAGGTCCGATAAATGTTTTCATACGACATAATTTATCACAAAGTTCACAAATTCACAAATTTATAATGTTGTGAATATTCGCATTCACAACACGACCCATTTGCATTTGCAGCATTGGTAATTCAGGCCCTATTCGTTGCATGACCTGAAAGGATGCGACAATGAAAACTGGAATCAATCATCTTTATGTACCTGGGCCTACGAATGTGCCCGAAGCGGTGCGCCAATCTATGAACGTACCGATGCAAGACATGCGTGCACCTGATTACGGTGATTTAACAATGGAACTTTTCACCGGTATCAAAAAGGTGCTGCGTACAGACAAAGGCCACGTAATGTTTTTTCCTGGCTCTGGCACTGGTGCTTGGGAAGCTGCCATTACAAACACTCTTAATCCAGGGGATAAAGTTTTAATGGCCCGCTACGGTCATTTCTCAACACTTTGGGTGGATATGGCGCAGCGCCTTGGTTTGAATGTAGAGATCATAGATATTGCATGGGGTGCTGGAGTTCCGGTCAATGAAATTTCCCGTCGTTTGGGCAGCGATGCCAAAGATGAAATTAAGGCTGTGTTTGTAACGCATAATGAAACTTCAACGGGTGTCACCTCTGACATTGCTGCTGTGCGACGGGCCCTTGATGAGAATTTCCACGATGCACTGCTTTTTGTAGATGGGGTTTCATCGATCGGATCGCTTGATTTTCGTATGGATGAATGGGAGGTCGATTTAGGCGTTGCGGGTAGTAAAAAAGGTTTGATGCTGCCCGCAGGGCTCGGCATTCTTGGTGTGAGTGAAAAAGCAGTTCAAGCATCGAAGTTATCGACGATGCGCCGCGCTTATTTCGACTTTGATGATATGTTGAAGATGAACAAAAATGGCTATTGGCCATATACACCACCGACTCAATTATTCCATGGACTACGTGCCTCGTTGAATATCATTGAAGCCGAGGGGTTAGAAAATATTGTCACTCGTCACACGCGTTTGGCACAGGGCGTTCGCCATGCGATTGCTGCATGGGGTCTTGATCTCGTTGCTGAGCATCAATCTCTTTACTCAGACACGGTGTCTGCTATCCGAGTGCCAAATTCTGTGGATGCGCGCGATGTCCTTCACATAGCTTACGAAGATTTCAACACTTCTTTCGGGAGTGGACTTGGTCCGCTGAACG
>CAXABH010000351.1:0-2656 GCA_963966925.1 uncultured Rhodobacterales bacterium | reverse complement strand
CTCTGTTGATGGTCAGACGTATAACATACTCTCACCTAATGACCTTTCGTCGGGAAACACCCTTGATTTCGAGATTATTGATATTGAATCCACGCGGGCCCAATTTGTCCGAATTGCGGCGCAAGGCAACGAAGCAAATGAGTGGAATTCTATTGTTGAGGTGCAGGTCAATGGGTGCGGAAAAGAGGTTGCAGCGCCGAAGAAGCCTGTACTGACACCTAGACAGAAGACCGGTCTATTCGGTCTGGACCCAGACAAAACACCCGGAGAAAACTTTGATCTTTTGGGGTGGTACATGACCACACCTGCAGACGATAACGGGGATGGTAAATCCGATAGTGTCTTTGAAAATGAGCTTGCATCAGGGTGGACAGATGAACGGTATTTTTACACCGATCCTGTGACTGGTGGGATGGTTTTTCGCGTAACACCCGCGGGCGCAAAAACATCGAAGAATACAAACTATACCCGTTCTGAATTGCGCGGCATGTTGCGGCGCGGCGACGAAACAATAGCAACACGTGGTGCAAATGATTACCCAAACAAAAATAATTGGGTCTTTTCCTCTGCACCGCTTGAAGCGAAATTCAATGCAGCTGGTGTGGATGGTCAAATGAACGCAACCCTTGCCGTCAGCCAAGTGACCCGTATGGGCAAAAGCAACCATATCGGTCGTGTCATCATCGGACAAATTCACGCCAAAGATGATGAACCCATCCGTCTTTATTATCGCAAACTCCCAGGAAACAAAAATGGGTCTATCTATTTTGCTCACAAACCAGCCACAGGCAAAGAGCGTTGGGGAAACGTGATAGGTAGTCGATCAGATCGCGCCAAAAATCCCGAAGACGGGATCGCTTTGGATGAAATTTTCAGTTATGAAATCAAAGTGGATGGGACGGTCGAAGGCGATAAAATAATCCCATATTTGTATTTAAAAATCATCCGTAGCAACGGCCAAGTGCATGAAATTGAACCATTTGATATGCGCGATAGCGGATTTAGCGTCGATGACGAGTTCATGTTTTTTAAGGCAGGCGCCTATACTGGCAACAGTTCAAGCCCCTACCCTGAGCGTGACTTTGACTTGGTGACCTTTTACAAACTTGAAACATCTCACGAACCATCTCCCAAAGGTGCTTGGATTGAAAAACTGATTAAAGAGGAAAAGGCGCGTACCAAAGCTTTGATGGCAGAAGGTACTCCTCCGCATCCAGCCGTAGAAGGTATCATTATGGATGATAGTTTTACAGATGGCAATCGATCAGGTGGCTCAGATCAATTTGGCGGAAAATGGTGGACGACCAGCGCCTCAGCTGCGATTGACATAGAACCCGGAAAACTGGGTCTCGTTTCAGGTGGAGCAGGTCGAGGCATTAGAACAACGTTTACTCCACAAACTTTATCATTGGGTCAAACTCTTCGCGCGACATTCACCTTTGTCACCCCTGAAACAGTTGGTTTCGACCGTCAGGATGCATTTCGTATTGGTTTGCACGATCGCTTGCAACGTCCAGAACTCGAGACCGACCTAAGTGCGTCTTCAGGGGCACCTAATGAGACTTACAATGGCTTGCCCGGCTACATGGTGACATTCGATGTGAATAGAAATGATCCCACCCTAAATAATGTCGAAGTACGCCGCCATATACGCACCAAGCGACTGGGTCGATTGATGGGTACCTATCAAGGATATGAATTATTGGCAGAGGGCGGCGACAGCTTCTCATTCACAAGCGATACAACCTATATCGGTGAAATCAGCCTGACGAAGATGGAAAACGGATTGATGATCAGTGCTAAGTTAAGCAACAGTCAAACCATGACTGAATTCAGTCATTTAGATAAAACCGGCGAGGTAAATAACTTTGGCATGCTTGCTTTTCACGTCAACAGCAAGACATTCGGTTCCTCAAGCACGCCAGGCAAATCCGACAATGGGATCGAGTTTACCAATGTACGACTTGAAGTTGTTGAAAAGTAGGAAATTTTCATGACAAGCAAAGATCTTTTTCCCAATGGGTGGCAGGCAGCTACGCGCTATCCCGATCCTGCGGTGCAGTCACTGGATCCTGCGTTTGACAAATACCGTCTCCCACTCGCAAGCGTTGAGCGCTTGGCCACGGGTATGCGTTGGTGCGAGGGTCCTGTTTGGTTTGGAGATGCCCGCCATCTGCTATGGAGCGACATTCCAAACAATCGGATCATGCGTTGGTGCGAAGAAACAGGTGACGTAACAGAATTTCGCTCGCCATCCAACTACGTGAACGGAAATACGCGTGATCGCCAAGGTCGCCTGATTTCATGCCAACACGGCGGGCGCAGTATTATTCGCACTGAATATGACGGAACAATTACGACGCTGGTGGATCGTTTCGAAGGCAAGAGGTTGAATTCGCCAAATGATATAATTGTCAAATCAGACGGCAGTATTTGGTTCTCTGATCCTGTATTTGGAATTTCAGGGAATTATGAAGGTTATAAGTGCGAGTCGGAAATTCCAGAGGCAGTTTACCGCTTTGAACCCCAAACTGGCGAAATTCAAATTGTCGCGGATGGCATAAATGGACCCAACGGCTTGTGTTTTTCACCCGATGAAAGTGTTCTTTACATCGTAGAATCTCGTGGTGTTCCGACACGCAAAATACTCGCGTAT
>CAXABH010000350.1:0-2661 GCA_963966925.1 uncultured Rhodobacterales bacterium | reverse complement strand
CCTTGCTGGAACTGTTGGAGATGTAGCAAGCTATGACAGTAAAATCGGGTTGCCTGAAACGCTAATCTTAGATTTCCAGACAGGGATCGCGGCGGATACGTTGCTGTTTGGTTCGATTTATCACGCGAAATGGGGCGATGCACAGATCGTGTCAGATACGGGATCAGCGGCCACAAAGATTTCAACCGAATTCGAAGATTCAACCAAGTATACATTGGGTATTGGACGCAAGATCAATGATAAACTGTCAATCTCGGCAAGCTATGCCCAAGAGGACGGAACAGGCGCATTGAACAGCAGCGCATTCACAGTCTCGAACGGTACAAAATCCATCGCATTGGGCGCACGTTACACAGAGGGTAACATGACTATCAGCGGTGGGGTGAACATGACCGAAGTGGGTGGTGTAAAAATTACCTCGGACGGAAAAGAAACAGGTACATTCATCGCAGAATACGGCACAAACCGTGTAACAGCATTCGGCGTGAAAGTCGCCTTCGCGTTTTAATTTGACCTACACCTATGATTTTCTAAGGCCCGCGGTTTTGCGGGCCTTTCTTTTTGTTATAGAACCTGTTTAGGTTGGGCATAGTTTATCGACGTTATTTGGATTTTGAGTATGAATGGAACGTTTGCCGCAATTATGATGGTTTTGGGCCTGTGGGACATGTCCGCAAATTATTGTCAAACGGGCTGTTTTCAGACCCGCGAGGTTGCGGGGTATACCACCTATGCCATTGGCGAAACCTCATTCAATGATGATCCTGTCGGTACCGAAGTTTATGTGCGCCGCGACACCAAGGTGGCGCATGGTCCGTTTCAAAATGTTTATGGCCTGTCTGTCAGTGACACGGGCGATGTGTGGGCAGGGGCCGGACATGCTTATACGATCGCAACGCCAATCCCTCGGGTGGATGTGCAACTGCATGCGATGACAGGTTTATATTCACGCGGCACAGGCGTGGATTTGGGTGGCCCGATTGAATTTCGATCTGGGATCGAGGTGGCCTATCATCTAGAAAACGGTATGCGGTTGGGGTTAGGGTGGGATCATCGCTCGAACCTGGAAATCTATTCTCGCAATCCTGGCGTCGAAATGGTGCATCTGCGCCTATCAATTCCATTGGAATAATTCAAAAACATCTTGCCACAGTCACTTTGTACATTACTCTCTCAGATATAAATGGGAGGAAACCACATGAAAACTATGGCAAAATTTGCTGTTGCAGCAATCGTTGCATCATTGGCCACGGAAACATTGGCAGAAGAATGGAACGTATCGCTGTGGGGAAAACGCCGCGCGTTCACGGAACATGTTGAAAAGCTAGCAGAATTGGTATCTGCCAAAACAAATGGCGAATTCACGATGAACGTCAGTTATGGCGGCCTATCAAAGAACCGCGAAAACCTAGACGGGATTTCAATTGGTGCTTTTGAAATGGCGCAATTCTGTGCAGGCTATCACCGCGACAAAAACCCAACCATCACTGTGTTGGAATTGCCCTTTATGGGGGTTGCGAACCTGCAAGAGGAAGTCGCGGTTTCAAACGCCGTTTATGCACATCCAGCTACACAAAAAGATTTGGCGCGCTGGAACGCAAAATTGTTGATGACATCACCAATGCCACAATACAACATCGTCGGTACAGGTGAGCCGCGCGATACATTGGCAAAAATGGAAGGCATGCGTGTGCGTGCAACAGGTGGGATCGGCAATGCGTTCAAAGCTGTGGGTGCGACACCAACATCTGTGACCAGTTCCGAGGCCTATAACGCAATGGAATCCGGTGTTGTGGATACAGTGGCGTTTGCGCAGCATGCACACCTATCATTCCGTACAATCGATCAGGCCACATGGTGGAGCGCGAACCTGAACCCAGGCACCGTGAACTGCCCTGTTGTGGTGAATATTGACGCCTATGAGGGCCTATCAGATGCGCACCGCGCGGCGTTGGATAGCTCAATCGATGAAGCGATTGATCACTACCTTGCAAACTACGGCAGCCTGCTAGATCGCTGGGAAACAATCTTGGCAGAAAAGAATGTTACCAAAGTTGAATTGGCACAATCCGAACTGGATGCGTTCCGTGCTGTTGGTGGTGAACCGATCCAACAAAAATGGATCCAAGACATGGAAGCCCAGGGCATTCCTGGTCAAGAATTGTTTGATTTGGTGAAATCAACATTGGCGTCTATGCGTTAATCGCTGAACCCACTGGCGCGCAGTTGCGCGCCAGTGACCTTTTTATGACGAGGATACTATGGCCGGAGCTGCGGTTTTAGAAGATTCCAGCACGTTAAGTCGGCTGGATCGCTCTCTTTACCGGATCGAGCGTTTTTTCGCGCTGATTGCTGGTATTTTTACCCTCATGTTGATGGTTTTGGCAGTTGTATCCGTAGGGGGGCGCGAATTGTTTGAACGGCCCCTACCGGGATATGTGGACTGGATTTCACAAGCCCTGCCGTTTATTGCATTCATGGGGTTGGCATTTACACAGCGTGATGGCGGTCACATTCGAATGGATATTGTGATTGGGCAGTTACGCGGACGTGCACTGTGGTTTGCCGAACTGCTGACCTCTGTTGCCACCTTGATCATTTTGGTGCTGCTGATTTGGGGTGCATGGTCCCATTTTGGGCGCAGCTTTGATTGGGCGGCCC
>CAXABH010000349.1:0-2671 GCA_963966925.1 uncultured Rhodobacterales bacterium | reverse complement strand
TGGGCATTTCGCTTGGCTTTCCTGTGATGATTTTCATCGTGGGGCTTTTTCTTGGGCAACTTTTTCAATCCTCACACTTGCTGCGCGAATTGCTACGTTGGATCGGGGTATGTTTGTTACTTTATGTTGCCTATAAAATTGCAACGGCAGGTGGCCTTGGGTCCACAACAGAGGAACGGCGTCCGTTTCGATTTTATGAAGCTGCGCTGTTTCAATGGGTAAACCCCAAAGGTTGGTCGATGGCGATTGCAATCACATCCCAATTCGCAACCCCAAATGCGCCGATACAAACCGCCGCAATCGTCGCTGCTGTTTTTGTATTTTTTGGCCTAACTTCAGCGTCAACTTGGGCGTTGTTGGGTGTATCACTCCAGCGGTTCTTGGAATCCAAACATCGTCTGAAACGATTCAACCTGATGATGGCGATATTAATCGCGGGATGCGTCGTGTTCCTATTTCTTGATTGATACCATGGAATACAACACCTTTACTTTTGCTTTGCCCCATGTATTCTGATCGGCTTTGCTTTATTCCGAGGTTTAAATGTTCCGTTTTTTTGAAAATTTAGTTGACCCTTATTCTGCGTACGAAGATGACATGGACCCACCATCGGGGTTGATGCAGTATTTGGTGTATAACACCAAACCATTCCGCAAACTGTTTCTGATCACTGGCATCGCCACGATCTTGGCCGCGGTGTTTGAAATTTTCCTTTTTGCGGCGATTGGATGGGTTGTGGACCTGATGGCCGCAGAAACCCCTGCATCATTGTGGGAAAATTATACTTGGCACTTTGCTGGCCTTTTAGCGTTTGTTCTTATTTTAAAGCCGACACTGTACGTGATCGACTTCTTGTTGATCAGTAATGCGCTGATCCCCAATGTTGCGACGCTGTTCCGCTGGCGCGGCCATAAACATGTCATGCGTCAATCCATCGGATGGTTTGAAGCTGATTTTGCAGGCCGTGTTGCAAATCGGGTCATGCAAACACCCAGATCTGCAAGCGAGGTGGTGTTTCATATATTCGATGCACTGGCCTATGCACTGGCCTATGTCGTGGGCGCACTATTTTTGCTGATGAATACAAATACACTATTGCTATTTCCCCTGCTAATTTGGGTCTGTGCCTATATCTTTTTGTTGCGCTACGTCGTCCACCGGGTGGAACCCGCGTCACAAGAATCCTCAAACGCGCGCTCTGAATTAAACGGGCGCGTTGTGGATGCCTATACCAACATACATTCTGTCAAAATGTTCGCACATACCAATACAGAATTAACCTACGTCAAAGACGCGATTGAGGACACGCGCCAAACAGTATTCCGCGAAATGCGTATTTATACCCGCATGGATTTTATCCTAAGCGCTATGAATGCTTTGCTGATCGCTGGAACGGTTGGAACGGCGTTATACCTGTGGACCTATGACCAAGTCAGCAGTGGCGAGGTTGCAGCAGCGTCAGCGTTGGTCATTCGGTTTAATGGCATGTCAGGTTGGATCATGTGGGCAGTCACAACATTTTTCCGCGAACTTGGCGTAGTTTCTGAAGGTTTAGAAACATTGGCAGCACCTGTGAAATTGCTAGATGCGCCGGATGCTAAACCGTTGCAAATAACAGATGCAAAAGTCGAATTCAGCACTCTAACTCATCATTATGGGCGTGAAACAGGGGGATTGGATGATCTAACACTGCACGTTGAACCTGGTCAAAAGGTGGGGCTGGTTGGGCGTTCTGGCGCAGGTAAATCCACGTTATTCAAACTATTGCTTCGGTTTTACGATTCTGAGAATGGCAACATCCTAATTGATGGTCAGAATATTTCACAGGTGACCCAAGATAGCCTGCGCCACGAAATCGGGATGGTCCAACAGGAAAGCAGCCTGTTGCATCGCTCCATTCGTGAAAACATCCTTTATGGACGTGAAGGGGCCAGTGACGCGGATATGATTGCCGCCGCACAGCAGGCAGAGGCGCATGAATTTATCCAAACTCTTGAGGATCAGTCCGGAAATGTGGGATATGACTCAACCGTTGGTGAACGGGGCGTGAAATTATCAGGTGGTCAACGCCAACGCATCGCCTTGGCACGGGTCATCCTGAAAGACGCGCCAATCTTATTATTGGATGAAGCAACCAGCGCATTAGATAGCGAAGTTGAGGCCACTATTTTGAATACTCTCTATCAATTGATGGAGGGGAAAACAGTCATCGCCATTGCGCACCGCCTATCCACGATTGCGCAGATGGACCGGATTATTGTCATGGACAAAGGCCGCATTATCGAAGATGGCACACATGACGCGCTTTTACAAAAAGGCGGGCTATATGCTCAACTATGGGCACGCCAATCTGGTGGCTTTTTAAATGCGGATGATGATGTTTAGACGACTTGCAAATTTAATCGATTACGCCGAACGCGCAGACGGACCACCCCCAAACTCGCTTTGGCCCTTTATGGCGTGGTGCACCAAAGGGACGTGGCCGATTATAGTGTTGGCGGCACTTGCCTCGGCTATCGCTGGTTTTTTTGAAATGGCCTCTAGCATTGTTTTGGGATGGGTTGTTGATGCAGCCACGAACGACACGCCATCGGGATTTTTCGTTGAAAACATACCGCTACTGATCGGCGGCATCCTCTTTTTCATGATCGCTAGGCCCATATCATTTGGG
>CAXABH010000348.1:0-2678 GCA_963966925.1 uncultured Rhodobacterales bacterium | reverse complement strand
GAGTCAATTGATGAGATCAATGATCCACACGAAGAGCAAAATAGAAAAACGCATGCACTGAATAAAGCCGTTGATGAACATGTGTTTAAACCAGTTGCGCAAACCTATACCGATGCTGTTCCTGATCCGGTGGAAGACGCGGTTTCAAATTTCGCAAACAACTTGGGCATGCCATCGAATGTCATAAACCACCTTGCACAAGGCGAGATTGGGTACGCGATGGAATCAACCGGCATCTTTCTTGTGAATTCCACGGTTGGATTGGGCGGTTTAGTCGATGTGGCGGGCTGGAATGGCGAATATGCGCACCCAACAGATTTTGGTGAAACACTTGCAAAATGGGGCGTTGGCGAAGGTGCATACGTCGAAATTCCATTCTTAGGTCCATCTACTGAACGTGACGCGTTGGGCCGGGTTTTGGATAGTGTTACAAACCCGTTATCAGGGTTAACTGCGGATCAGCAGACTATCGTGACAACGGCGAAAATCGGCGAAGTTCTGAGCGATCGGATTGAATATGGTGACGTGATAGATCAAACACTTTATGAAAGTGCTGATAGCTATTCTCAGGCGCGGCTTTTCTATCTACAAAGTCGCCGAAATCAGATTGGCTATGAATTTGAAGGTGATGATCCATTATTTGAGGAACTTTATGGGAGCGATTGATTTAGACCGGCGCACATTTTTATTAACTGGGTGCGCGATGGCTGTTTTGCCTGTGACGCCAATTTTTGCGGCGACGCCACGGGATGCCGAGAAACTTATCGCACGATTGACAAAAGATATAAACAAATCGATTGAGTCACGTACATCTGACGCTGAGTTATACGTTCAATTCGAAGCGATATTTCGCAAATATGCGGATGTATCAACGATGTCTCGGTATGCACTTGGCGCAGACGCGCGCAGTGCAACAAAAAAACAACTGTCCGCATTTGGGGATGTGTTTGTGACTTACATCGCCCGAAAGTATGGTGCATATTTCAAAGACTTCATCGGTGGTGAGATCACAGTGATCGGATCACGCGCGGTCAAAAAATACTTTGAAGTCAAAACAACCACTAAATTACGCGGGCAAGAACCGATGGAAGTTTTGTTCCATGTTTCGAATCGTTCGGGATCATTGTTGCTGTTCAATCTTTATGTCGAGGGCATTTCGATGTTACTCTCTGAACGTAACGAGATTGGATCAATGTTAGACAAACGTCGGGGCAATTTGGATAAGTTGATCGCCGATCTGAACGCCTAGATAAGCGGTTAGTCAACTCCAAATAAACTGCGCAATAGTCGATCAATGGCATTGCTTTCGGTGCTTGAGTTGTTCTGAACGGGTGTATCATTGTGTCGTGTGCTAGATATGTTGCGCGACATTGGAAGGGGTTTTGGCGCGATATCTTCGTGAATGCGTTGCATTGTTTCGCGCCAAATTTCCGCGGGCAAACCGCCGCCTGTGACGCCGGTTAGTGGTGTATTATCATCATATCCCATCCACACGCCTGCCACATAATCTGCGGTAAAGCCAATGAACCACGCATCACGTGCGCCTTGGGTCGTTCCCGTTTTGCCTGCGATTTCCCATTCACCAAAGCCTGCGCGCTGACCTGTTCCTGTGCGCACGACATTCTCCATCATAAAGATCAAATCTTGTGCAGTTTGCTTTAATATCACCTGTTCACCCACGCGCTGTGTTCCGTAGGTAAATAATGAGTTATCGCCAGACAGACGCAGATCTGTGATCCCATGTGGCGTCACAGAAAGCCCCTGATTTAGAATGCCTGCATACGCACCTGTCATTTCAATCAAAGTCGATTCAGATGCGCCAAGCGCAATAGCGGGACCCCGAGCAAGATCAGCTGAAATGCCAAAGTTTGACGCCACTCTGCGTACATTTTCGCGGCCTACTGCCTCTGATAAGCGTACTGCGGGAATATTAAGTGATTGACGTAGGGCTTCATTCAGGGTGACGGTGCCATAGAATTCTTTTGTATAATTCTTGGGGCTCCACGGTCCCGATCCTGGGATGTTTAATGTGATTGGTTCATCTACAACTGTATCCATTGGGGAATATCCCAAATCAAGCGCTGCCGCATAGACAAATGGTTTGAACGCAGAACCCGTTTGACGCAACGCTTGGGTTGCGCGGTTAAATGCACCAGCGACCTTGGTTTGCCGCCCCCCGACCATCGCACGCACTGCACCATCTGCTGACATGACAACGATTGCAGCTTGGGCTTTGGACTCAGGGCTTACTTTATTGTCAAACACCCATTTCAGGGCGTCTTCCGCTTTAGCCTGCATATTTTGATCAAGCGTTGTTTGGATTATGACATCTTCTGTCGTGGTTCGTGTCAGAAAATCAGGGGCCTCTTGCATGACCCAATCTGCAAAATATCCGCCCGCTTGGGCTGCGGCAGCATCGGAAAGTTTGGCAGGATTAATACGTGCCAATTGTGCAGAAGTTGATGAAATGTATCCCTGAGCCTCCATCAAGCCGATGATCAAATTTGCGCGTTCTTGTGAACGCTTAAGGTTATTTGTCGGCGCATATCGTGAGGGTGCGACAAGCAATCCAGCCAGCATCGCGGCCTCTGACACAGTGACCTCTGCTGCTGACTTTCCAAAATACCGATGCGACGCTGCTTCGAACCCTCGTGCGCCAGCGCCGAGATAGGCCCGGG
>CAXABH010000347.1:0-2698 GCA_963966925.1 uncultured Rhodobacterales bacterium | reverse complement strand
TGCAAACGGGCCGCTTTGTTGTATCCAATGGCAAGTTTTCGTTGGATATAGCTGGTTGAAACCTTGCGATCTTTCAATACGATTGCAACGGCCTGGTCATAAAGCGCATCTTCGCCTTCTGTGTTTCCACCCAAACCCAGCACCATATCAATGCCGTCTGCCTTGTCATCCTCGGGGCCCTCGACAACACCTGACTTATATTCAGGAGGTCCATAGGCTTTTAGATGGTTAACAATGTCTTCAACTTCTTCATCCGACACGAACGGACCGTGACACCGTGTGATTTTGGATCCACCTGCCATATACAGCATATCGCCCATACCCAGCAGTTGTTCTGCGCCCATTTCACCCAAAATTGTGCGACTGTCGATTTTTGAGGTCACTTGGAACGAAATACGTGTTGGAAAGTTCGCTTTAATCGTGCCGGTGATCACATCAACAGATGGACGTTGAGTCGCCATGATTAGGTGAATGCCAGACGCCCGTGCCATTTGTGCAAGGCGCTGAATACAGGCCTCAATCTCTTTTCCTGCAACCATCATCAAATCTGCCATTTCATCGACAATCACGACGATGTAGGGCATTTTTTCAGGCTGGAACTCTTCTGTTTCAAAAACAGGATCGCCTGTTTCGTCGTCAAAACCTGTTTGGATGGTGCGGCTAAACATTTCACCTTTGGACAGCGCATCATTCACGCGACTATTATAGCCATCAATGTTGCGCACACCCATTTTGGACATCTTGCGGTAACGC
Organism: uncultured Rhodobacterales bacterium; assembly: GCA_963966925.1. Classification (GTDB taxonomy): domain Bacteria; phylum Pseudomonadota; class Alphaproteobacteria; order Rhodobacterales; family Rhodobacteraceae; genus HIMB11. The sequence goes on along the minus strand of CAXABH010000347.1, from coordinate 1,945 downwards.
TCTTCCATTTCGCCAACCACCCACTTAAGGGCGACCACTGCTTTTTTGGGATCTGTCACAACGGGTGAAAGAAGATGTGGAATGCCGTCATAGACGCTTAGTTCTAGCATCTTGGGATCGATCATGATCAGACGACATTCTTCTGGTGTCAGCTTATAAAGCAGTGACAGAATCATTGTGTTGATCGCAACCGATTTACCCGAACCCGTCGTACCAGCAATCAGTAGGTGAGGCATCTTTGCCAAATTGGCAACCATGGGTTCACCACCGATATCCTTGCCCAAAGCCAGTGGTAATTTTTGATTGCCATCACCGAAGGAACGACTGGATAAAATTTCACGCAAAACCACCTTTTCGCGGTTTTCATTGGGCAATTCGATACCAATGACCGATCTACCAGGTACTGTTGATACACGTGCCGAAAGCGCAGACATCGAACGTGCGATATCATCCGCCAGGCCAATCACACGGCTGGCCTTTAGACCAGGTGCGGGTTCTAATTCGTACATCGTAACAACGGGACCAGGGCGCACGCTGACAATTTCGCCTTTTACACCGTAATCATCCAACACGGATTCAAGTAGCCGCGCGTTTTCCTCTAACGCTTCATCCGACAATACATGCCGCGAGATGCTGGTTGGATTCATCAAGAGGCTAAGCGGGGGTAATTCGTATTCCGCCTGTCGATCATCAAACTTTAGAGCTGGCTGTGCTTCTGCAAGCGCGCGCACAGATTTTTGGATGGGTTTGCGCGTGGCGGGTTGCACGACCTTTTTCGGTTCGAAAACCTGCGCCCGATAGCTCATATCAACGGGTTCATCGATTTCATCTTGGAATGTGTCAAACGCATCCTGTGAAACCTCATGATCACTTAGATCAAGGGGCGCCTGCTCTGACTGCTCGGACACACGAGATGTCATTGTTAGACGTGGTTCCACACGTTTATGTGGTTCCAACGGCTCATCCCCGTCTAGCACAAGCGCATCAGGCCCGCGTCCCAACCCTTTGGTCAAAGGCATCTCTTCTTCGACGGGCGTGGGTGCTGGGTCTGGTATCATGCGATGTTTAATTGCATCTGCGATTCGTGATCGAATGCGATCTTCGCCCGGCGCACTGGCTTCTACATGACAGGTCGTTTCGACCAATTCTGGTTCTGGCAGCACTTCTTGGCGTTTGATCAGTTTCGGCATGCGCGCTAGTAGGCTTGGCTTTTCAGGTGGCTCTTGCACGAATGCATCTGAGGTTGGTTCTTCGATCAATTTCGTTTGCGCGTGCAAACGTGCCTCACGTCTGACCTGTGAATTCTGCTGAACGTCTTTGACCTTGGCCACAGCATGTTCGGTACCACGCCCCGCTAATGTCATTATATGCGCATAGGTCATAACAACACTGACATACAAAAACCGCGCGATGGATCGCAGTTCTTCTTTGTCACAGCCCAAAACAAACGCGCCAACGACCAACATCAAAACCGCAGATAGTACCGATAATAAAACGATCGCTATCTTTGCGTTCATTGGCACAGCCGTTAACAAAAACCCGACAACTGTATCCCCGAACAAACCACCCAATCCAAAACTGTGGGTCCAAGTTGCATCAGGAACAAGCGTCGCGGCATAAACCGCAACCAAAGCAATACCAACGGGCGCAAAAATTGCACGACTGGTCGCGCGATCGGAACCTTTGTGCAGGACCATTCTTGCACCCCAAACTACAAACAAGGCCACTAACGACCAGCTGCCCCAGCCCAAAATCAGAAACACTGGTGACGCTATGGTTGCCCCCATAATCCCTAACAAATTTTGCACAGGTGCATCAGTGGCAGAAAATGGACCCGGGTCAGATGGCGAATAGCTGTAAATGATCAATGCCGCTAGAACACCAATGATCATCATCGCAATCCCCAACAGTTCAACACCCCTACGTTCAAGTGTTTCCTGAACCG
>CAXABH010000346.1:0-2710 GCA_963966925.1 uncultured Rhodobacterales bacterium | reverse complement strand
GGACGAGGGTTGGCCGGTCGGCGCCATCGGCGATCATCTGTCTGCAACCATTATGGAAATTGCCTTTTATTGATTGGATGCCCCCGTTTTAACCTGCACAGAAACAGATGTTCCAATGCCATATGCCGCTAATCTGGAACGCCATGCATTAATCACAACGGATGAAGTCATCGCCGCCGTGAAACAAGTGACGTACCGCTAAGGAATTTTGACATGCCCATTGAAATTTTAATGCCCGCCCTTTCCCCCACAATGGAAGAAGGCACACTTGCAAAATGGCTCGTAAAAGAGGGCGACAGCGTCGCCTCTGGTGACATCATCGCAGAAATTGAAACCGACAAAGCCACAATGGAGTTTGAGGCCGTTGACGAAGGCACCATTGCCAAAATCATCGTGCCCGAGGGCCGCGAAGGTGTCAAAGTTAATGCCCTGATCGCAGTGTTGTTGGAAGACGGAGAAGATGCAACAGATGCGGTCCTGTCATCTGCCTCAGCAGATGACGCGGGCGATAAGGCGGCCGTGTCAGCGGTCACCGCAGAGCCCGCCACCTCTAACGCGGCAGCATCAAAATCCCCCGCCCCCGGCGCACCTGCAACTTCTGATGGGACGCGTATTTTTGCCTCTCCTCTTGCACGGCGTATCGCGGCCGATAAGGGCCTTGATTTATCAACCCTGCACGGATCAGGCCCCCATGGTCGCATTGTAAAGGCCGATGTTTTGGCCGCCGACAGTGCACCTGCTAAACCCGAACCTGCAACACTGAGCGCTGCAGCGCCTGCGCCTGCGCCTGCCACTACCGTATCCGCAGATGCAATTGCAAAAATCTATGCAGATCGTGAATTCACGGAAATTCCGCTTGATGGCATGCGCAAAACGATTGCGGCCCGTTTGACAGAAGCAAAGCAAACAATCCCGCATTTCTATCTACGCCGCGATATCAAAATCGATAGTTTGCTCAGCTTCCGCGGTCAGCTCAATAAACAGCTTGAGGCACGCGGCGTGAAATTGTCCGTCAATGATTTCATCATTAAAGCCTGCGCACTTGCCCTGCAAACCGTGCCTGCAGCAAACGCTGTTTGGGCAGGTGAGCGTGTCTTGCAACTTACCCCTTCTGATGTGGCAGTCGCCGTGGCGATTGAAGGCGGATTGTTTACACCCGTCTTAAAAGATGCCGATCAAAAATCCCTATCCACTCTGTCTGCCGAAATGAAAGATCTGGCAACACGTGCGCGTTCGAAAAAGCTTGCGCCACATGAATATCAGGGCGGCAGTTTTGCGATTTCTAATCTGGGTATGTTCGGGATTGATAATTTCGATGCGGTCATCAACCCGCCCCATGGCGCAATTTTAGCGGTCGGCGCAGGTGTTAAGAAACCCGTTATTGATGCGGAAGGCCAAGTCAGCGTGGCAACCGTAATGTCCGTAACACTTTCCGTGGATCATCGGGTCATTGACGGTGCACTGGGTGCAGAATTGCTAAAGGCTATTGTCGACAACTTGGAAAACCCAATGGGTATGTTGGCGTAAATAGAAAACGGGCCTCAGGGCCCGTTTTTTTATTGATCTATGTAGTGGTCCATCGACACCGACGGTGTCGCGCACCCAGATTCACCAACAATTTTTGCTGGAACACCTGCCACCGTTTTCTTAGCAGGAACATCGTGTAAAACAACTGACCCTGCTGCGATGCGGCTGCATTGCCCCACAGTGATATTGCCTAAAACCTTGGCTCCCGCCCCGATTAGAACACCATCGGCAATTTTTGGGTGGCGATCTCCATCATCTTTTCCAGTTCCACCCAGCGTAACCGCATGCAACATTGACACATTATTTCCAACAACCGCGGTTTCGCCAATCACAATGGAATGGGCATGATCAATCATAATCCCCTGACCCATTTTGGCCCCAGGATGAATATCAACGCCGAACATTTCCGAAATACGCATTTGAAACATTTGTGCCATATCAATACGCCCCTGTTGCCACAGCCAGTGGGCAATGCGATAGGCCTGCACTGCTTGAAACCCTTTGAAATACAATAAAGGTTGCAAGAAACGATGGCAGGACGGATCACGTTCATAAATAGCAACGATATCTGCACGTGCAGCCATGGCAAGGGTTTCATCCGCTCCATAGGCTTCATCACAAATTTCACGCAAGATCTGTTCGGACATTTCGCTAGACGCGAGCTTTGCAGCAATGCGATAGGCCAATGCCTCTTCGATTGAGGAATGATGCAGTACACAGGCATGCACAACCCCACCCAAAAGCGATTCATTTTCAACAGCTGCGTGCGCTTCTTTGCACAAACGATCCCAAACGGGATCCAACCCGATCACTGAAGACTGAACATGTTCCATGCTTGTTTTACCTTTTGACCTTACTCGAATGCTGACGGTCATTTGTTATATGCTACATAACCTAATGTTTTAATTGGAAACTACAAGGTACGTTTTTGCCAATCTCGATGATGCAGGTCAGATTTAAACTCAGCGATCACACCTATCGCACGTTCAAATGATGTTAGAGTTTCACGAGAGCATCAGCTGACCATAAAGCGCCTCAAGGAAGTCACCTTGCGTCTGTGCATGGTTTGGATCACTGAGCCGCGCCAAAATTGGATGACTGTTATAGCGCGTTTGCCCATCACTCAGCATTAGGGGCACAGCCGCGGCAGCCTCGGCAATCAATTTCACCACACGATACCCAA
>CAXABH010000345.1:0-2722 GCA_963966925.1 uncultured Rhodobacterales bacterium | reverse complement strand
CCGATGAATTTTGGGACGTGTCCGCCAAAGGCACCGAGTTGCGCAAACTCCACCTGATGGACCCCGCCACCTTCGGCCAAACGCCCTATCCCTTCACCACGGCAGAGGGGGCCGAAGGCGACAACGTGGTCGAAAAAACCAGCTTTGCCGATGGCAAAATCTGGATCAACAAAACCCAATATTTCGTGGATGCGCCGGAGGTTTCATGGGGTTTCTACATCGGCGGTTACCAACCCGCGCAAAAATGGCTCAAAGACCGCAAGGGGCGGGCCTTGTCCTTTGACGACGTGAAACACTATCAGCGCATTCTGAAAATCCTGTCGGAAACAGACTGGATAATGCAGACGATTGAGATGGATTTAGGCTCGGCATGAGCCGTCTGCCCCAAAGGCCCCGCAACCAAGTGTTTTTTCTATGTGGGGCTGTATGTTGGGTAGAAGCCATAAACGCGGTAAAAATACAATAAAATCAATAAGCAATGGCGGAGGAGGTGGGATTCGAACCCACGGTACGCGTTAACGTACGTCGGTTTTCAAGACCGGTGCATTCAACCACTCTGCCACTCCTCCGACGACGCCCGTTTAGTTCATGCGAATTGATTCTAAAAGTACATTTTTTAAGATTTTTCAAAAGACTTTCAGAAAACGCCGATCTTAATGGGATCAAACCCAAAAACCCAACGACGCAGCACCACCAATTGCCACCAGAAAAGTTTCGCGCAATATGACGATGCGGCTTTTCATAAAACACAATTAGGGTTAAGTTTGATAAAAATATAAAAAACATGAAACGAGCGGTAGGCAGCAAGGGAACAACATGCTGATCAAAATACAGAAAACAGGAACGAAACGGGCGGCATATGGAATTTTGATCGCTTTACTTGCGGGTTGTGCGGGTTTGGATTTGGGCGAAAGCACATCAAACGATACGCCAAGTACAGTGACAAATTTGGTCGAACGCGATGTCGAAGTGCCAGATGTTGTAAATATCGCAGAAGCAGGTCTGTGGGATGGACGACCATCTTTGGGTGGTATCTGGGTTGCACATCCCGACGCAAAAGACCCCGAAAAAGTGATTATTCGTAACCCTCGAAATGGCAAGTTTGTGATTGGTGCGCTTTTCCGGCGCGAACGTGAATTTTCTGGTCCCAGCCTACAATTATCATCTGACACGGCGGATGCCTTGGGAATATTGGCGGGCAAACCAACCGATGTGTCTGTTGTTGTCTTGCGTCGTCAATCGGTTCCTGTCGAACAGCCCGATGCAGAAAATGCAAAGGATCAAGTCGTTGAAGAAAGCTTGGACCCAATTCAGCAAACTGCACAAACTGCAATTGCGGCCGCCGATGCACCAAAACCTGCCGCACAGCCAAGCAGCCTTACCAAGCCATACCTTCAAATCGGCATTTTTGGAGTTGAGGCCAACGCACGTGGCGCAGCCACAGGCATGACAGACAAAGGTTTAACAGCGTCGATCAGCAAGCTGACATTGAATAACAAACCATTCTGGCGGGTGATCGTAGGTCCAGCCGCAACAGCAGCTGACATGGCTAAATTGCGCAAAACAGTCACAGGAGCGGGATTTGCGGATGCATATGCTGTTAAAAACTAAATTTTTTGCAACACTGTTTATCCTTTGCCTGCCATTTGGCAGCGCAAGCGCATTTGAAACAAATGCAAGGGCTGCGTATATTTATGACTTAACCACAGGAACAGTTCTGTTAAGCAAAAATGCGGACACACCGCTGCCTCCTGCGTCTATGTCAAAGTTGATGACGCTTTATATTGCGTTTGAATTTATCCGTGCAGGTCAACTAAGCCTTGATGAAAAACTTCCCGTTTCTGCGCACGCGGAATCCTATGGCGGGTCTACCATGTTTTTGGACACGACAGACCGTGTCGCAGTTGCGGATCTGTTGCGTGGGATCATCGTTTTATCGGGAAATGACGCCTGCGCAGTCATTGCAGAGGCCCTATCGCCGGATGGAACAGAAGCCGGTTTTGCCAAATTGATGACACGACGTGCGCAGCAACTGGGCATGACAAATTCAATATTTCAGAATTCCAACGGATGGCCCCACCCGATGCATAAGATGAGCATGCGCGATCTGGGACTACTGGCAACACGTCTGATCGAAGATTTCCCAGAATACTATGACATGTTTTCTCAACGTGAATTTGCATTTGACGGACGCGCCCCTGCCAACACGCGCAACCGCAATCCGCTTTTGGGATTGGGGATTGGGGCGGACGGTTTGAAAACTGGCCACACCCAAGAGGCAGGCTACGGACTTGTCGGATCGGCGCAACAGGGTGAACGCCGTATTGTGTTTGTCCTGTCAGGATTATCTGGTACCAGCCAGCGCGCAGATGAAGCCGAGGCCGTTGTAAATTGGGCATTCCGCCAATTTTCCACACGCAGTTATGGAAAATCTGGTGACGTGGTAACCCGCGCAACTGTATGGGATGGGTCCAGTGCCGATGTGGGGTTGGCATTATCACAAGATTTAACAACACTTGTTCCCGTTCTGGGGGATGGTCAGGTAAAATTTAATGTTGAATATCTTAACCCGATCCCTGCCCCTATCGAACAGGGTGATAGCCTGGGGCATCTGGTCGTAACAATCCCAGACCTAGAAGAAACACGTATCCCGCTAATCGCTGCGGAAAGCGTGCCGCGCGGGGGTTTCTTCCGGCGCGTCTTAACCGCCGGTCAGTCTTTT
>CAXABH010000344.1:0-2724 GCA_963966925.1 uncultured Rhodobacterales bacterium | reverse complement strand
GCCCGCATGTTTTAACAAATCCCACACTCCATGCCCCAAGATTGCAATAATCACAAATAATGGATGCAGGATTACTCCGAAAATGGACAACAGAATAAGAAAAGCCGAAACACATAATTCAACAGCGTAGTGTTTACCAATACTCTTCGCTTCAATGATGTAGGTAAAGTTCATAGCAACAGAAAAAACCGCTGCAATTATCCAAACATGTTGCGTTGAAAAAGTTGCATGCGAAACAAGCAATAGCAAAACATAAAGAGCAGAACCTATTACAAGTAATTGATGATATCGTGTAAAAAATGACAATGTTTTAATCCGAATTAATGTGTCAGACACACATGCAATAGCTGTACAAAATTTCACAACATTACAATAATTATCCACCCCAAATCAACAGATTGACATTTGTTGTATTGCCGTAAAACGCGTTATCGCGCCAACTCGCCACCTCCGACAAAAACCGGCGCACCCGTTGTGCTGGGGCCGCTGGTTGGCAGTTTGTTTCGCACGCGCGCCCCAAGATAGGCAAAGGCCTGCGCCTCAAGCATATCGCCGTCTAATCCATAATGTTCAACCCCATGCACAGGCACCCCCAATCCTGCCTGCAGCATTGCCATGATGATGGGATTGTGCCGTCCACCACCGCAAACCAAAACTTGGGAAACAGGTTTGGGCATATGTTCAAGCCCGGTTGCAACACAGGCTGCGATCATCGCACAAAGCGTTGCAGCCCCATCTGCATCACTTAGGTGCGCAATAGTGTCAGGGATTTGTGGAAAACTATTCCTATCCAGTGATTTTGGCGGCAGTTTGCGGAAATAAGGCGCATTCAAAAACGCCCGAACCACATCCATATCTGGCGTTCCAGTTGCGGCCAAAACCCCATTGGCATCATAGGCCCGTCCCAAACGACCCATCATAAAATCGTTTAGCGGCGCATTCGCAGGCCCCGTATCAAAGGCCAAAACTGCACCCTGATCGGTCACGTCACTCTGACGCGGATCAACATATGTAATATTGCCCACCCCCCCTAGGTTCAAAAAGGCAACCGGTTCAACAAGCCCAATATATTTCGCACAGGCAAAATGAAAAAAGGGGGCTAATGGGGCGCCTTGTCCGCCCAATGCCACATCTGCACTGCGAAAATCCCAAACAACTGGATGGCCCGTTTCGCGCGCCAATTGAACACCATCACCCACCTGTAATGTGCGCCGATTATCGGGATCATGGGCCAAGGTTTGACCATGAAATCCGATCAAATCCACAGGTCCCGCATCTATCGCAGCAAAGGCATGCGCATGTGACCGGGTGACCAGTTTTTCTGCTGCCCGGACATGCAATCCATCCCACTGCCCCATCGCACGCCGCAGGATTTGACGTTCATCCTCGGTATAGGGAATATAGGCCGTTGCGCCGAATTCTTGCACCCTGACACCATCGGTAACAATTTCAGCCACATCAATCCCATCCATTGATGTGCCAGACATCATTCCAACAACACGAATTGCATCACTCATGGCTTTTCCTTTCTCGCAAGGATCGCTATAGCAATGACGCAATCCCTATTCAGGAGCAAGAGATGACCTTTACACCTAAATCAGATTTCCTTCAGATCATGCTAGACCGCGGCTTTATTGCGGATTGTACTGATTATGATGGATTGGACGAAGCCCTGTGTAAAGGAGGCATGCCCGCCTATATCGGGTTTGATGCAACGGCCAGTTCGTTGCATGTGGGCAGCCTGATTCAAATCATGATGTTGCGTTGGTTGCAGAAAACGGGTGGACGCCCGATTACCTTAATGGGTGGCGGCACAACCAAGGTTGGCGATCCATCCTTTCGCGCCGATGAACGTCCGCTTCTGACGCCCGATATGATCGACCAAAACATCGCAGGCATCAAAAAGGTGTTTTCTGCCTACCTTGATTACAATGACGCGTCCAATGGTGCCATGATGATCAACAATGCAGAATGGCTGGATGATCTGAATTATCTTGAATTCCTGCGTGATATTGGACGCCATTTCAGTGTGAACCGCATGCTATCATTTGAATCAGTGAAATCGCGTCTGGATCGTGAACAATCGCTGTCCTTCCTTGAATTCAACTACATGATCCTTCAGGCCTATGATTTCCTTGAATTGCACAACCGCTATGGATGCATGTTGCAGATGGGTGGTTCGGATCAAATGGGCAATATCATCAACGGCATGGAACTAACCCGCCGTGTGGCCAATGATCGTGTTTTTGGTCTAACTTCGCCTCTTTTGACCACATCTGATGGGAAAAAGATGGGCAAATCGCAAAACGGGGCAGTTTGGCTGAATGCGGATATGTTATCACCCTATGAATTTTGGCAATTCTGGCGCAATACAACGGATGCCGATGTGGGGCGTTTCCTGAAATTATACACCGAACTACCTGTCGATGAGTGTGATCGTCTTGGTGCGCTTGCAGGGTCTGAAATCAACGATGCCAAAGTGATTTTGGCAAATGAAGTCACCACATTGCTGCATGGCGCAGACGCCGCCCAGACCGCCGAAGCCACAGCGCGTGAAGTGTTTGAAAAAGGTGGGGTTGGTGATGACCTGCCCACATTGACCCTAAGTGCAGATGACATTGGCGATGGGATTTCAATTGTGCAACTGATTGTGAAATCGGGTCTTGTGAAGTCAGGGAAAGAGGCCAAGCGCCTGATCGCCGAAAATGGTGCAAAATTAAATGA
>CAXABH010000343.1:0-2740 GCA_963966925.1 uncultured Rhodobacterales bacterium | reverse complement strand
GCATACGAGATGCCAATACGTGACTGGAGTTCAGACGTGTGGCTCTTCCGATCTCAATGTGTTCGCGGGAATTTCTGCGTTTTTCGCGGAACTGTCCGAGGCAGCAGAACGTCGTCGCGTTTACAAAACAACATACGCCGAATTGGCATCATTGTCAGGGCGTGAGCTTGCAGACCTAGGTCTGTGCAAAGCAAACATCGGCGCAATCGCTTATGAGGCGGCATATAAGTAATGGTCATTTGATCGCGCCTCCCAGCGATCAGGGCCCATGATTGATCCTAACTCCTCCCAGCAGGGTCAATCAAACATTCTGGCGCAAGCCAAAATAAATCTGCAAAGATCCTCCCTCTATTGCAGATCATCCAAAATAACGACGCGTCCTCCCCGCGTCGTTATTTTTTTGTGCCCAATTAATGCAGAACCCGACGCCGCGCCGCAGCCCCACCGCGACGCACAGGCGCACACATCGCAAGATCGACAGTTTCGCCAATCATCCGTGTGAATTCAGCCGCAGCCTGTGATTTATCAAGGGTCGACTGCATCCACCCCATTGCCAAATGCGCCGCTTGTCGTGCGCTTGCGACATCGGATTGCGATAGGATCCAATGGAAATATTTTGTGCGTGCCGCTGCGGTCGCGGCGACGCCCTGATGATCCAGCGATTGAAGATCATTAAAGATATGACGCAATGTCATCTTATGCCTTTCTCCATCACACCCCGTGATGGCGGTTAAAGTTGCGTTTAACCAAGGCTGGTTTCCGGACTCGGGGCGGACGGCGAATGCCACACAAACAAACCTTCCCAAATAAATTCAGTGGTTTTGTCTGCTTCCACCCTCACCGTTGCGGGGGCAGTGTCGGGTTTGAACCGACTTCCCAATTCTCCTGCAGAGCAAGCACCTTGATAATGGTATGGTGCTTGATTTGGGCGCATCCGTAAAGCCAAAAGTCGACATATTGTGTTTCAAATGCGGATGACTACACAATATCGTCATACAGCAACGTAATATTCGTGACCCCTAAAATAGTGACTGAATTTGCTGCATCGTCGGTCAAAATCGTATTGCCCGCAACAATCGTCGCATGACTATCGACATAGGCCTTACGCGCTGCATATGTGGTCAAGGCTTCCGAAACATCGATCGTATCCTGATTATTTTGGAAATCCGCAATCGTGTCATTCCCCGCAAGCACGATAAAGCGATCTGAACCACGACCTCCGATCAGATAATCGTCTCCAACACCTCCATCGACAATGTCGTTATTCCGGCCACCGTCTAGTGTATCATTGCCCTGCTCGCCATATAAACGATCGTTGCTCTTTCCACCGTTTAAACGGTCATTTTCATTACCACCCCACAAACGGTCCTGCCCCGAACCTCCCGTTAGCGTGTCAAAACCATCCCCCCCGAACAAGCGATCACGCCCATTGTTGCCAAGAATATAATCGTTTCCAGACTCTCCATACATGCTATCATTGCCGGTCCCCCCGCGCATTCGATCATTGCCATCACCTCCATAGATACGGTCATAGCCTCCATCACCCCAAATTTGATCAGAGCCAGCACCGCCAAATAGCTGATCACCGCCATTCCCGCCGCGCAAAACATCATTGCCAGCTTCACCATAAAGGGTGTCGCGCCCATGATCACCATATAGCCAATCTGAATCCAGGCCACCATTTATCATGTCTTGATCGCGCCCACCCCTGAGCATGTCGCGACCCGCTGACCCATTTAAAATATCGTTTTGATCACCACCCAGCAAGGTATCCGCACCATCGCCACCATCAAGGACGTCGTTTTCTGTTCCACCAATCAGAGTATCATCGCCTGCCTCTCCGTAGAGCTGGTCCAAACCTTCGCCGCCATCCAAATGATCGTTATCATCACCGCCCCAAAGACGGTCATGCGAGCGTCCACCAAGCAGCGTGTCGTTTCCTGCATCGCCGTACAGAAAATCCAGATGGCTGCCACCTTCGATCAGATCATCACCCGCACCGCCGTGCAGCTCATCAGTGCCGCTGCCACCCAGCAAGGTATCGTTTCCAATGCCTCCATTGGCGGTATCATTCCCTTCACCCGCGTAAATACTGTCCGCGCCTGAACCGCCAAAAACAACATCGTCACCCTTGCCTGCGTTCAATGAATCATCACCATCACCACCGTCGATATCGTCATTGTCATCGTCACCGTAAATCGTGTCTTTGCCAATCCCTCCGAAAAGCTCGTCAGTACCACTGCCGCCATATATTGTATCTGATCCAACGCTGCCAAAAACAGTATCATTGCCATCAAGTGACCAAATAATATCATCTAGGATCGTGCCAGCTTCACTATCATTACCATTGGTGAGGTTGATCGTATTCGACATAATAAAACTCCGTTTTAGATATTAATTTTCTTCAAAAAATTGTTTCGACTTTAAAATGTTTATTGCCTGTTGCGATGTATTTTTAGCATGCGCAGAGCGAGAAAAGTCGAATTGATCCACTTTAGCCAACGTGTCACCCGCTACCAGTGACACTGTGTGTTTGTTACGAATGCTGCTTTCATTATCAAACGTAACAGGAAGTGATGAAAAATATTTGGATGGGAACCCTGTCTTCACGCTCCAATTCACACGCTCATCAGTTGCTGGAATTTTTGTATATAGTGGAAACGACAAAGGCTGTGTTCCTGCCAACTGAGACTCCTTTGCGCCATCCGGAACATAGGCCGGATCAGTACGACTGCCTTCT
>CAXABH010000342.1:0-2743 GCA_963966925.1 uncultured Rhodobacterales bacterium | reverse complement strand
TGCTGTTTTGCGCACCAGATCGCGGACCTGTGCCTTTTCGATGTTGGTCAGAAATGATGATGTGTCAGTCATATCCGCTCCTTAAATCAGTTGTCTCATGTCATTTGAAACATACATTTTACTTGTAGATCATTCACGTGCGCGCAGTATTTGCGCCGAAGGTGCGTTTAACGCGCGCATTGCGAAGGCAAGATTTGCTAATACATTTGCCAAAACCCCACCAAAAACGACGGCGAAAGCGTTTGACCAAATGATTGAAAAATCGGTCTCCATCACAAAATATGTAACCGCCCAACCGCCAAGCGCACCAGCGCCAATCGCAACAATACCCGCCGATGCGCCCATCATCGCTGCACGCAGTGCAAAGCTGGTTAAGATGGAACGCCGTGTGGCGCCCAATGTTTTCAAAATTGCCGCTTCATAGCGGCGCGCATGTAGCGCAGAGGCAGCTGATCCGATCAAAACCAAAAACCCAGTCAGCAGTGTCGCCATTGCGCCATAGGCGGTTGCAGAGGCAATAGAATTTAACACGGTGGATACGCGATCAATTGCATCTTTCACGCGGATTGCCGTGATATTTGGAAAGGCCTCTGCCAGGATGCGCAAAAGTTCGGCTTCATGCTCTGGTGTGGTGTATACAGTGGAAATGAAGCTGTGCGGGGCACCAGCGAGCGCAGATGGGTTCATCGTCATAATAAATCCAATCCCTGCGGTCGAAAAATCAACGTTACGAAAACTAGTGATTGTGCCCGTAATATCGCGCCCCAAGATATTCATTTTAATTTTATCGCCCAGTTTTAGGCCCATTTCGGCCCCTTCTTCTGCGGCAAAACTGATTTGGGGCGGGCCCGTGTAATCCGCAGGCCACCACGCACCTTGGGTGATTTCGGTGTCTTCACCCGGTTGGGCTGCATAGGTAAGGCCGCGATCCCCTTGGATCACCCAATGATCGCCTGCAACCTCAGCGGCGGGTTTGTCGTTGATTGTTGAAACAATCCCGCGCAGCATGGGAGCCTCTTCAAAATCACTAACATTTTCATCGGCATTCAAAATTTCGCGGAATTCCGCCATTTGTGATTTCTGAATATCCACAAAGAAATATGACGGTGCAACACCCGGTAGATCCTGTTTGATTGCCTGTCGAAGATTGCCATCGATTTGACCAATCGAGGCCAACACCGACAGACCCAGACCGATTGATAAAATGACGGCTGTTGCCCCTTCTGATGTGCCGCCAATGGCTGATAGTGCCCAGCGTACTGTGGGGCGCCCCTTTGACCAGCTTTGCAAACCATGCGCAATTTTGCGAATGCTGATTGCCGCGATTGATAAAATTGCCAATGCCCCAATGACACCTACCGCAGTCCAAAGAGTTAGTGCGATGGATCCTGTGAAATAGCACGCTGAGGCAAGCAGTAGTGCCGTTAGTCCCAAGGTGATGATCACGTAAATTGCGCGCGGTAGACGTGCGGCTGTTCCGCCTCCGTCACGAAACAGAATTGCAGCCTTTATGTTTTCCGCACGCGCTAAGGGCCATATTGTGAAAATCAACGCGGCAAGGGTTCCGTATAGTGTCGCCTCAATAATGGGGCGGGCAAAGACAGTCAGGGTGATCGGAAACGGCAGCATGGCTGATAAAATGGGTTCGATCGCAATTGGTGCGCCAATCCCCAAAATAAGGCCGATCACAATGCCAATTGAAGAGAGTGCAGCAATTTGCAAAAAATAAGTTTGGAAGACTGTTGCATTGTCTGCGCCAATACTACGCAGCGTTGCAATAACGCTGGTTTTGCGATCTAAATATGTGCGCACTGCGGAAGATACACCAATTCCCCCTACAGCCAATCCCGCAAGCCCCACCAAGATTAAAAAGGACCCTAACCGGTCAACAAACTCTGCGATACCTGGTGATGCCTCACGCGCATCGCGCCAGCGCAGGCCGCTGGATGCGAGATCTGTTTCCACCGTTGCAGCAAGCGCATCCAAGTTTGTGCCATCAGGCAATTTCATTCTGTATTTCGTGCTGAACAATGTGCCAGAGGCAAGCAGCCCAGAATTTTCCAAATCTTTGGTCATCACGATGGTTCTTGGGCCCAGGCCAAATCCATCACCCGCGCCATCTGGAATGTAGGTTATGATATCTGCCAATTGAAATGTTGAGGTCCCTAGTTTGAATGGATCCCCAATATTCAGCGCCAAGCGATCAGCTAACAATCGCTCCATCACGGCAGGCGGGTGTACATCCGTTTGTTTGAATGCTTCTTTAAATGAACGGCCTGATCGAAGGCTTGGAGTGCCATACAACGGATAGAATGCATCAATCGCCTTGATTTGCGTCAATCCACGTTCCGTCACGCCATTGCGTTCGACGACAGCCATGGATCGAAAATCAACGATTTGTGAAATGGCATCAGCCCGATCTTCCATCCAGGCGCGTTCAACTTCTGTTGCAAAACGATACGTGAATTCTGCCTCGGCATCTCCGCCCAACAAGGCTGCGCCTTCTGAAACAAGGCCCGCTTGAATGCCACTTCTAACAGTACCGACTGCTGCAATCGCGGCCACACCGAGCGCCAAGCAAGCAATCAGTATGCGAAACCCGCTAAGACCTGAACGAAGTTCACGCCGCGCAATTTTGCCAGAGACGCGCCAGCTCATTTAGACACCTCTTGCTCAATCATGCCATCGCGCAGGCGAATTGTGCGATCACACCGGTCTGCCAAAACTGGATCATGTGTGACCA
>CAXABH010000341.1:0-2748 GCA_963966925.1 uncultured Rhodobacterales bacterium | reverse complement strand
CGGCACACTGGGGTGACATGCGCCAACACGTTTTTTACGGCGCAGCCTATCATTGGTTCGTGATGTTCTTGAACGGAAAATATCCAAATTTCAAACCACACCGCACCCTGTCAGTATCCAGCGAATTTGGGCTTTACATAAAACGTCTTTTGACAATGCCCTATAACCGCATTCATCGTCGCATCGCAACAACACGGATTGCATGGGGCGGATTTCCCTATCACCTTGTTCTATTGCAACTTGAACATGATGCGTCGTTCCAAATTCATTCCCGTTTTGGGACAATGGCCGAATTTTTAGAAGAAATTATTGAAAACTTCGCAAAATTTGCCCCAAAACATCATCATTTGGTGTTCAAATCTCATCCGTTAGAGGATGGACGCGCCAAAATAAGGAAATCGCTGAAATCCATTTGCGAAAAATACGGGGTAACAGATCGTGTGCATTATGTGCGTGGTGGAAAACTTGCCCGTTTGTTAAACGCAGCGCGCAGTGCAATCACCGTAAATTCAACTGCAGGACAACAGGTGCTGTGGCGGGGAATACCGTTGAAAATTTTTGGTCGCGCGATTTACGACAAACCTGAATTTGTCTCTGAGCTCCCACTCTCAGAATTTTTTGACGCACCAAAGCGGCCCGACACGCAGGCCTATCGCGATTTCCGCCAGTATTTACTGGAAACATCCCAAGTGCCAGGTGGGTTTTATTCACGCAAAGGACGCCAACAATTGTTGCGCTTGGTCGTCGATATGATCCTTGATCCATCAGATCCCTATGATGCGCTGCGCGCAGGAACCGCAGCACCTCGGCAACAGTTGCGCATCGTATCAACTGGACCAGATAGCTAAAGTCTAGCCAAATCCTATAACTTCGGTTAGTGTGATATAAAAATATAAAGGTCTAAGAGACCGGGCAGTGACTAATTTAACCTTTCAACGGGCCACTAAAATGGCCCTTATCGCCTCTATTGCGATCCTTGGAGCTTGCGGATTGCCCCGTTCAGGCCCCACGAAATCCGAAATATTTGCAGGGTCTGTACAGGAAGAGGGCGATGCATTTGTCATTTCAGTCAGCGATCATGTGACACGCGCAACCGCGCTTGTGCCATCGCTTGGGTTTTCAGATAGCTTTCGCAAGATTGGCCTTGTTGGATCGGACGTCATATCACCTGGTGATACACTGGGCTTGACCATTTGGGAAAACGTTGATGATGCGCTCTTCGCGGGTCAAGGCACAAACTCCACCAGTTTGGAAGAAATGCAAGTTGATGGCGCGGGCTTTATCTTTGTGCCCTATGCAGGACGGATCAAGGCATCTGGAAATTCGCCCGAAGCTATCCGCGAAATCATTACCAATCGTCTGAAAGACCAAACGCCTGACCCGCAAGTTCAGGTACGCCGAGTGGCAGGCGATGGCGCAACCGTTACAATGATCGGTGCAGTGGGAGGTCCGGGTGTGTACCCAATCGAACGTCCAACGCGAACACTTTCGACTATGCTGGCGAATGCAGGTGGCGTTGCCATCGAACCAGAAGTTGCACAGATTTCTTTACTGCGTGGAAAAAAACGTGAAACCGTTTGGTTCCAGGATTTATATCAACATCCCGAAATGGATATTGCGTTGCGTAATGGCGACCGCATTTTGGTGGAAACCGATGCGCGTGCGTTTACCATCATGGGGGCCGCAGGTGCCCAAACGCGCCTAAACTTTCCAACACAAACAATTTCGGCAATCGAAGCATTGGCCATGGTCGGGGGGTTGTCTGCTACGACAGCTGATCCAACCGGCGTCTTTGTTTTGCGCAATGAAGCCGAAGCGATTGCTAATTTGGTGATGGGCCGTGATGATCTAATGGGGGCGCAGCGCATGATTTACGTTCTAGATCTGACGCAGCCCAACGGAATGTTCCAAGCACGTGATTTCGTTATTCGCGATCAGGACACTGTTTATGTGACCGAGGCACCGTTCACACAGTGGAACAAAACAATCGCTGCTTTGACAGGATCGCTGGGATCGGCGCAATCATTGGCGAACCAAGCAACCTCACTTTCAGGGAACTAGGATCAGAATGCGCGACGCAGCGCTTGGTCGCACACGTGCCTTTACAGGCGGTTTTGTGACGCAACGCCGTACGCGCCGCATTCTGAAACTGGCCGGATATCCCATATCGTTCGGATGGCCCAAGCCCCACGATAGCATCGCAATTTGGGGCAATGCTCCAACTGCGCAACGTGGACTGCAAATGGCAGAGAAGACGGGTGCAAAACCACTCTTTGTAGAGGATAGTTTTTTGCGCTCTGTGTTTCCGGCACGTGTCAAAGGCGAACAGCCCACCGGATTACTGATCGACACCAAGGCAAACCATTTTGGTCCAAGTCGGGTAAGCGATTTAGAACACATTTTAAAATCAGACCCCTTGGATAATGGTCACGACCTACAGCGGGCACGCGATGCAATCGCACGGATACGTGCAGCAAAACTCAGTAAATATTGCGCCTATCAGGATGATCCAAATGCGCCACATGGTGGGTATGTTTTGATTTTGGACCAAACACGCGATGATGCGGCCGTGCGCGCCAGTGGGGGCAATGACGCCCTATTTTCCGAAATGCTATATTATGCGCAGGAAAATCATCCCGGCCAGCGTATCGTGATCAAAACACATCCGGAAACCAATGCAGGTAACCGTGCGGGATACTACACCAATGCGCATTGTTCGACACCTCAGATCACCTTATATACTGGACC
>CAXABH010000340.1:0-2750 GCA_963966925.1 uncultured Rhodobacterales bacterium | reverse complement strand
GCAATGCGGCTATGCGTATTTTGCAGGCTTCTGAGTTAAGGGGTAAGCAATTTGGGAAATCATGGTGTTTTCTCCAAATTTATGTTTTGTTGGCGGTGTTTTCGAAAATTATACAGTGAATTTCTCGAAAAATATGCGCCATTATGTGCAAAATTATATCATGCTGGGATTTCTTGGGAAAATTATATATCTACATATAGATAATATATTCAAATAAAATCAATATATAGATCCACGGCGGTGCGATTCTAGTATTTCTATGAGAAAGTGCTATTTTATCCCATAAAATCCCATATTTTTCTTGCAATGCGTGTTTCGGCGTGTCATCAATACTTCAGATGAAGACGGGAATTAAAAGGACGTTAAGATCCGAAATCCCAAAGTCAGGTTTCATACAGGCCCCGCTTTCATCCAATTAGAACTCCGGCGCGTGAGCGAGCAGCACCCCCCCCCAGATGCGCGCGCAGTCGGATAGCCCCGTAAAAGGGGACGATGACAGCGGATTGGGCAGTGGCAGCAGCTCAATCCGTTTTTTCGTTCCAGGGCTGGGATCAACCGGGGGCAGAATAAGAGGCGACCAGGGACGTGGCGCGACGATTTAGAGGCGAAGGTCTGCAAAAGGTAGACAGTAAAGGGCGGGTGTCTATTCCAGCCCTGTTTCGTCGTGTCGTGCAGGCGTGTGATCCAAATTGGACCGAAGGATTGCCCCCTGAGTTGGTGATCGTCTATGGCGATACCCGCCGCGAATTTTTAGAATGCTACACGATCGAAGCCATCGAAGAGGTGGATGTAAAAATTGATGCATTGCCGCGTGGCTCTGTCGGGCGAAAAACGCTGGAACGATTGTTTCACGGTCAATCATTTCCCACATCCATTGATGAAACAGGACGTTTGGTTTTACCTGTTAAATTGCGCCAAAAAATTGGAATTGACAAAGAGGCGTATTTTATCGCCGCAGGTGATACATTCCAAATTTGGAATCCAGACACATACGAAGCTGATCAACAAAAAACGGATGCTTGGTTAGAAGAGCAACCAAACGATTTTGATCCACTTTCATTTTTAGATGGTGATGGGGGCGCTTGATGTCGGTAGCTGGTGCATCGCAGGCCGTCTCGAACTCTCCGCATATCCCTGTTTTATTGCGTCCAATTTTGGAACGGTGCGCGCCGGTGTCTGGTGTGTGGTTGGATGGCACGTTTGGTGCGGGCGGGTATGCCCGTGCATTGTTAGACGCGGGTGTGGACAAAGTGTATGGTGTTGACCGCGATCCAATGGTGTTTGATATGGCGCGCAATTGGGCTGCGGACTACGGCGATCGATTGGAATTGGTCGAAGGCGTTTTTTCCAAACTTGATGAATATGCATCTGATCTGGATGGCGTGGTGTTGGATCTGGGCGTTTCATCCATGCAGTTGGATCAGGCCGAGCGCGGGTTTTCGTTTATAAAAGATGGGCCGCTTGATATGCGGATGAGTCAATCTGGCCCCAGTGCAGCAGATATTGTGAATGAGACTGATGAAGCAGATTTGGCCAATATCTTATTTTTATACGGAGAAGAGCGGGCAAGTCGTCGGATCGCCCGTGCAATTGTTAAACGTCGTGATGTGCAGCGCTTTGAAACAACGCTGGATCTCGCGGATCTGATTGAAAATGTATTGCCCCGTACAAAACCGGGGCAAAGTCATGCGGCAACCCGCAGTTTTCAAGCGCTGCGGATTGCTGTGAATGATGAATATGGCGAATTGTTTCGTGGTCTTATGGCGGCGGAACGCGCGCTAAAGCCAGGTGGTCAGTTGGCAGTTGTTACCTTTCATTCGGTTGAGGATCGGATGGTAAAGCGATTTTTGCAAATGCGTTCAGGATCAAACGCGCGCGCCAATCGTTATGCGCCAGATATCGTTCAGGCCCCTGCACAATTTGAATTGAGCAGTAAAAAGGCCATCGCGCCAGATGAACGTGAATTGACGGATAATCCGCGCGCGCGATCTGCGAAATTGCGGATTGCTCGGCGCACGGATGCACCAGCAGGTGGTCGTGTTTTTGAAAAAGAGTTGGGTATGCCAGTGTTAACGAGGAAGCGATGATGCGCACGTTATTGAGTATCTTTATTGTCTGTACTGTGGTTGGTCTTGCGTACTGGGCCTATCAAGAAAATATAAAAACCCAAAATGCGTTAACGCATACCGAGGAGTTACAGCATGATATTGGTTCAGCGCGTGCGCGATTGTCTGTATTGCGCGCTGAGTGGTCTTATCTGAACCGTCCTGATCGATTGGCTGATTTGGTCAATCTGAATTATAGTAGGTTGCACCTTACGCCTTTGCAGGCGGAAAATTTTGGGGCGATCGATACGATTGAATTCCCGTATGATAACGCGTTCCCACTGGGTGATCTAAGTGATCTGGTTGAGGTCGCAAATCGTGGAGCGGATCAGTGACACATCCATCCTTGCGTACACCGCTCCGCCCGCTTAGCCGTATTTTACCAGCGCGCGAACGCGGCGAAAACACAGACGTCATCGAACGCGAAAATATACGTGCGCGACACGAGGCTGAAAAAGAGGCCGTGCGTCAACGCGCCCAGGGGCGTTTGTTGGTTTTGGGAATTGTATTCATCTGTTTGTACAGTGTGATTGCGATCCGCGTGGGCACATTATCCGCAAGTGAACCTGTCGAACCACGTGCGCAAACTGCGGGTGCATCAATCATTGCACAACGTGCTGATATTGTTGATCGCAAGGGGCGCAT
>CAXABH010000339.1:0-2767 GCA_963966925.1 uncultured Rhodobacterales bacterium | reverse complement strand
CTATTAACCGTTAATGATTTAAGCGTCAGCTTTGTCACGCGAAATGGAACGACAAAGGCCGTCCAGAACATCAGCTTTTCGGTAGAGCCGAAGTCCATCACCGCCATTATTGGCGAGAGTGGCTCGGGTAAATCCGTTTCGTGCTACGCCCTGCTGGGACTCATTCCACAACCGCCAGGTCGTGTGGACTCGGGTAGCGCGCACTTCGAGGGCAGAGATCTGCTGGCGCTCTCAGAACGTGAGTTGAGGGGCGTACGCGGCTCCGACATTGCCATGATCTTCCAAGACCCAATGACATGTTTGAATCCTTACATGCGCATTGGTGAGCAGTTAATAGAGCCCTTACTAGTACATGGTGTCGCCGATAAAGCGACGGCCACAGCTCGTGCTGTCGCCCTGCTTGATGAGGTCGGTATACGAAACCCTGAGTCGGCGATGAATGCCTACCCCTTTGAGTTTTCAGGTGGTATGCGCCAGCGAGTTATGATTGCGATGGCACTGATTACCGAGCCAAAACTGCTGATAGCGGACGAGCCCACAACGGCGCTTGATGTCACCATTCAGGCACAGATTCTTCAACTGATTAAGTCACTGCAAGAGAAGCGTGATATTGGCGTGCTGTTCATCAGTCACGACCTTGCCGTGGTTTCCGATATTGCCGATCAGATTGTGGTGATGGAGAAGGGGCATGTGGTTGAACAAGGGTCGCCCACCGACATTTTTTCGGGCGCACAGCACCCGTACACACAGAAACTTCTTGCGGCCATCCCAAGTGGCGAGGCACCGCCCGCAGACACATCACGGACACCATTTATTACAGCGAGCAACCTCAAGACTTACTTCACAAGCGAAAACAGTGATGAGCCCGTCAAAGCCGTTGATGATGTTTCGCAACTGGTCGAGGTCACCCCCCAATCCATTCGCCTGCGCAAACGCTATCTGGACCCGCACGAACGCAAACGGATGTCAAAGAAAGATAATTAAAGAACAAAAAGCCCCGCGATATTTTGCGGGGCTTAGTTTTACTCAACTCAATGTAGCACTCATAAAATTCGATTACTTTTTCCCAGCAAAGGTCATTGTGTACCAGCCACCACCTGACCCCTTGGCCGTTGCAACACCTGCGACTTCTGCCGCGCCAGGATTTGTATTTTTTATGCAATCTATGGGTGTATTTGCGTTCAGCCCACTGGGGGTATCTCAAAATTGTGTAACATATCAAAACATCGTGCCCTGCCGACGCCGTTATGCATGACATGATGCCTGTAAACCGGTATTTTGATGAGAATTCACCGCTGGATCACATGGAGTGCAGCATCAGGCATTGTATTGTGTCAACTTTACGGATGCGGCGCATACGTGTTGACCAAAATCACCCCACCCACGATCATCAATAACCCAAGAATAGCTGGCCATTCGAGCGATTGTTGAAACACGAAATATCCAAAGAGCGTGATCAAAAATATGCCAAGGCCAGACCACGTTGCATAGACCACAGCGATCGGCATACTGTTCAGTGCAAGGGTTAGAAAATAAAACGATGCTGAATAACACCCAATCAGCGCAGCCGTGGGCAAGAGGCGTGAAAAATTATGACTGGCCGGCAAGAGCATTGTTCCAGACACCTCAAACACGACCGCAATCAATAAATAAACATATTGCATATTCGCCCCCACGAAAAAAGGACCCAAAATAACTTTGGATCCTTTTCATAATCTTGTTTGAAAATCGAATTAACGCTTTGAGAACTGGAAAGAACGACGCGCTTTGCGCTTGCCGTATTTCTTACGTTCTACAACACGGCTGTCACGTGTTAGGAAGCCAGCAGCTTTCAACGCGCCACGCAACGCGGGATCATAAAGTTGAAGTGCCTTTGAGATACCGTGCTTGACCGCGCCCGCCTGACCTGAAAGACCACCGCCTTTGACAGTTGCAACAACGTCAAATTGATCTTCAACGCCTGCAACCTGAAATGGCTGGCGCAGAATCATTTGCAAAACAGGGCGTGCGAAATAAACGTTCATCTCTCTGCCGTTTACAGATACTTTACCTGAACCAGGTTTGATCCATACACGTGCAACGGCGTCTTTACGCTTACCTGTCGCATATGAACGGCCCAATTCGTCACGAACTGGTTCACGAGGTGCTGCAATTTCAACAACTGCTTCTGCACCGCCGGCGACGGCTTCTAAGTCGCCCAAGGATTTGATTTCTTCGCTCATTATGATGCAACCCGTGTGTTTTTAGGGTTCATAGACTTCACGTCCAAAACCTCTGGTGATTGTGCTTCATGCGGATGCTCAGACCCCGCGTAAACGCGTAGGTTTGTCATGATTTGGCGGCTTAGGCTGTTGCCTGGCAACATGCGCTTAACAGCCAACGTTACGATGCGCTCTGGATGCGCGCCTTCTAGGATCTGCTGTTTCGTGCGTGATTTGATGCCACCTGGGTGACCAGTGTGCCAATAAAAATTCTCTTGACGCTTGTTGCCTGTCATTTGAATTTTGTCAGCATTGATAACGATTACGTTGTCGCCACAGTCCATGTGTGGTGTGAACGATGGCTTGTGTTTGCCACGCAGACGTGTTGCAACAATCGATGCAAGACGGCCCAAAACAACGCCTTCGGCGTCGATGATGATCCACTTCTTGTCGATGTCTGCTGGCGTTGCAGAGAATGTTTTCATCGAAGATGACCCTAAAGTTAAAACACGGGGCCAACCCCCGCGCAATTCATGGGCGGTTATATAGGGTTGGAATGCACAGTC
>CAXABH010000338.1:0-2785 GCA_963966925.1 uncultured Rhodobacterales bacterium | reverse complement strand
GCAGGCGCCATCAATTCACAATGGAAGGGTGCGGATACAGGCAGCAACACCGCGCGTTTCGCGCCACGTTCCTTTGCCAAATCAACTGCGCGTTCCACGGCGGCTTTGTGACCAGATACAACAACCTGACCTGGATCATTATCATTTGCGGCCTGACACACTTCGCCTGCTGCTGCATCGGCTGCAACTGATTGCACCGTATCAAAATCCAAACCAAGTAACGCAGCCATAGCGCCAACACCAACAGGCACGGCTGCTTGCATCGCCTCGCCGCGCAAACGCAACAAACGCGCCGTATCTGCGACCGAAATTGCACCAGCCATCGCCAGCGCCGAATATTCACCCAGTGAATGGCCCGCGACCATCGCCGCATCATTTATGCCAAGTCCCTCTGCCTCAAGCGCGCGAAAGGCGGCCATTGATGTGGCCATCAACGCGGGTTGTGCGTTTTGCGTCAGGGTTAGCGTTTCGATATCCCCGTCCCAAATTAATGCGCTCAGCTTTTCACCAAGCGCCTCATCCACTTCATTGAAAATATCCATTGCGGCGGGATAGGCCTCTGCCAAATCCTTGCCCATGCCAATGCTTTGTGCCCCTTGTCCGGGACATACGAATGCGCGTGTCAAATCACCCTCCGTTTTAATCGGTTTACTTCAGATAGCCGCGCGGGACGCCATGCGCAATGGCGGTGTTCATATTTGACCACCTTCAGTGGCGAAATCATACAGCGGTGTGTCCATCGTGATATCCCCGCCTGCTGATAAGTAGCACTGAAAAAAGTGCGGGATAAACCAAGCTAAATGCGTGGCATTTATACTGGTGCGTGGTCTTTCCATGGGGTGCCCATGTACCAATCTTGGGCCATTCCCAACAGTTTGGCGTCCTGTCCACGCCCACCGATCAACTGCAATCCTGCTGGCAATCCAGCGCTGCCAAACCCAATCGGAAGGTTCACCACAGGCAGGCCAATTAACCCAGCCGGAATGACAACTTGCATCCAGCGGTGATACGTATCCATGTGCACTCCAGCAATTTCGGTGGGATGCACCCAGTCAATCGGGAACGGCCACACCTGAGCAGATGGCATCAAAATCGCGTCATAGGTTTCAAACAACGCTGCTGCCATTTGAAACCACTGCGAACGCACAGCCGATTGTTGGTCCACCTCGCGCGCGGACAAGGCCAGTCCGCGTTCAATTTCCCAAACCGCTGCGGGTTTCAGCAGTTCACGTGTTTGCAAATCGTCATAATGTTCGCACGCCCCACCCGCGACCATCCAAGACCGCAGTGTAATCCAAGACTCCCACAACGCATCCATTGAAAATGGCGCATCGATTGATATTACATCCGCGCCCAACGCGCGCAAATCATCAACCGCACGTTCCGAAATATCCATAATACCATCGTCAAATGGCATACCCCAATCGCCCAACCAAGCGATTTTTGCACCCCTTAAGGAATACGCATCCATTTGATCTGCATAATCTGCTGTAGGCAGACCATGTGGTTGACGCGGATCTAGCCCCGCTTGCACCCCAAGCAGTGTTGCCAAATCTTTGGGGGAACGCGCCATAGGACCGTTGGTGGCCAATTGATGCAAGAAACTGTCACCCAGTGGTTCTGAGGGGACCAACCCCCATGTGGGGCGCATTCCATAGACATTGTTCCATCCTGCGGGGTTACGCAGACTGCCCATCATATCAGACCCGTCGGCAAACCGTATCATCCCCGTGGCCAGCGCAACTGCCGCCCCCCCAGAGGATCCGCCTGCCGAACGTTTGTGATCATAGGCATTGGCAGTCGCCCCATGCACCGGGTTAAACGTATGACTGCCCAAACCGAATTCAGGCGTATTGGTCTTGCCAATAATAATCGCCCCCGCCGCACGCATACGCGCCACCATAATATCATCACTTTGTGCGCGGTTATTTTTGAAAATGGGTGACCCTTTTGACGTTTCAAAACCCGCAACATTTGCCAAATCTTTGATTGCGATGGGTTCGCCGTGCAGTGGGCCACGCTTATCCTGCGGCAGCTGATCGGCAAACTCGGCCTGTTTCATCAAATCACTTGGAGTCGCCAGACTAATGACTGCGTTCACTTGCGGATTATGAAGTGCAATCGCGTCCAGAGTGGATTGCATTTTTTTAACTGCTGTCGTCATGTTGGGCCAATCGTTAGGTAGTGTTAGTCAGCGGCTGTCGCTTCGGCGCGGGATTTTCCAGAGAGATCCATAGCCAAGGTTGCAGCCATAAATGCATCTAAATCACCGTCCAAAACGCCCTTACTGTCAGATGTTTCATGCCCTGTGCGCAAATCCTTGACCATTTGATAGGGATGCAAAACATAGGACCGAATTTGGTTGCCCCAGCCTGCATCCCCCTTATTTTCATGCGCTTCGTTAATGGCCGAATTTCTGCGATCCAGTTCCAACTGGTACAGGCGCGATTTCAACGCTTTCATCGCAATATCCCGGTTTTGGTGTTGGGATTTTTCCGAACTGGTCACCACGATCCCTGTGGGATGGTGGGTGATACGAACAGCCGAATCCGTGGTGTTCACGTGCTGTCCCCCCGCCCCTGATGAGCGATAGGTGTCGATGCGAATATCGGCAGGGTTCACCTCGATATCGATGTTGTCATCCACCACTGGATAAACCCAAACAGAACAAAACGACGTGTGCCGTTTAGCAGCGCTGTCAAATGGAGAAATGCGCACAAGGCGGTGTACACCACTTTCTGATTTCAACCAGCCATAGGCATTGTGACCCGATATTTTATAGGTC
>CAXABH010000337.1:0-2787 GCA_963966925.1 uncultured Rhodobacterales bacterium | reverse complement strand
TTAAAGCACCTGACGAAAATGAACGTTACTTTGCCCTTATAAAAGCGGAAAAAATCAATTTTGAAGATCCAGAAAAAGCACGCCATAAGATTGCGTTTGATAACCTAACGCCACTATATCCCGATGAACGCCTGAAAATGGAAATCGAAGATCCAACGGTAAAGGATCGTTCTGCACGTGTAATTGATCTGGTTGCGCCTATTGGTAAAGGTCAGCGTTCGTTGATTGTTGCGCCACCTAGAACGGGTAAAACAGTTTTACTGCAAAACATTGCACATAGCATCGAACAGAACCATCCTGAGTGTTATTTGATCGTCCTGTTGATTGATGAACGCCCAGAGGAAGTTACGGATATGCAACGATCCGTAAAAGGCGAAGTTATTTCATCAACTTTTGACGAACCAGCATCGCGTCACGTTGCCGTGTCTGAGATGGTGATTGAAAAGGCAAAGCGCCTAGTTGAGCATAAGAGAGATGTTGTTATCTTGCTGGATTCAATTACGCGTTTGGGTCGTGCGTTTAACACGGTAATCCCATCATCTGGTAAGGTTTTGACAGGTGGTGTTGATGCAAATGCGCTACAACGACCAAAGCGGTTCTTTGGCGCAGCGCGTAATATCGAAGAAGGCGGATCACTTACTATCATTGCGACCGCTCTTATCGATACGGGTAGCCGTATGGACGAGGTTATTTTCGAAGAATTCAAAGGTACGGGTAACTCTGAAATAATTCTTGATCGTAAAATAGCAGATAAACGTGTGTTCCCGGCGATTGATATCCTTAAGTCAGGCACGCGGAAAGAGGATCTGCTGATCGACAAAATTGATCTACAAAAGACATTTGTATTACGCCGTATTCTTAATCCAATGGGAACGACGGACGCGATTGAATTCCTGATGTCAAAGTTGAAACAGACAAAAACAAATGGCGAATTCTTTGATTCAATGAACACATAAGTACATTGGACTAGGTTATGGATACCATTTTTGCATTAGCAACAGCACAAGGTAAGGCTGGCGTGTCCATTATTCGGATCTCTGGTCCGAATGCAGAAAACGCGGTTAATGTGATATCAAATAAGGCTGTTACAATAGGTCGGCCTTGTATCCGTAGATTGATCAGCAAAAGTGGCATGCATATAGATGAGGCCATGGTTCTGCGATTTGCAGCCCCGAACAGTTTTACGGGCGAAGATATTGTTGAGTTACATGTCCATGGCAGCATTGCTGTGGTTCAGGCAATGTTGAGAGAGCTGAGTTCAATTCCAAATTTACGACTTGCCGAAGCAGGTGAATTCACACGTAGAGCGTTGGAAAATAATAGGCTCGATATATCTAAGGTTGAGGGACTTGCTGATCTGATCGACTCAGAAACCGAAGCGCAGCGCATGCAGGCACTGCGCGTGTTATCTGGTGAACTTGGTAACCTAACAAACTATTGGAGAGATAAACTTGTTCGTGCAGCTTCATTGATAGAGGCGACAATCGACTTTGCAGACGAAGAAGTTCCAGTGGATGTTACTGGTGAAGTTATTGATATCATTAATAAAATTAGATCTTCAATTAAAAAAGAGGTTGAAGGTAGTATTATCGCAGAGCGCGTAAGAAACGGGTTTGAAGTGGCAATTGTGGGTGCGCCTAATTTAGGGAAATCAACATTATTAAATGCGCTAGCAGGCAGAGAAGCCGCCATAACATCAGAGATTGCTGGTACTACCCGTGACGTTATTGAAGTAAGAATGGATCTAGGTGGCGTGCCTGTGACGCTTCTTGATACAGCTGGTATCCGAGAAACCAATGATGTTGTTGAAGAAATTGGGGTGTCACGTGCACTGGACCGCGCCGCGACCGCAGATTTGGTCGTCTATTTGTATGATGACACGTCTCACTTAACAGCATTTGAACAAGACGTTAATGTTATAAAATTACGTGCGAAGGATGACCAAGGGATTTATGCCGATGGTGTTTCTGGGCGCACAGGAAGCGGGATAGAGACCCTGGTTAGGGAGTTGACTCAGCGTTTTGGTGAAATGTCCAAGGATGTTGGAATAGCCACACACGAACGTCACCGCATTGCGATGCAAAATGCGTTGTTGCACCTGTCAAATGCAGAATCATTTGTTCAGCAGGGGCCAGAGATGTATGATATTGGTGCAGAAGAGCTTCGTATGTCATGTAGGGTTTTGGATACGCTTATTGGTCGAGTGGATGTTGAATCTCTCTTAGATGAGATTTTTTCAAGCTTTTGTATTGGAAAGTAGGAGTGTTTCACGTGAAACATTTTGATGTAATTGTTGTAGGCGCTGGTCATGCAGGTTGCGAAGCCGCAGCCGCAGCTGCGCGTTTTGGTGCAAACACGGCGCTTGTTTCGTTAAAGGCATCAGATATGGGTGTCATGTCATGCAATCCCGCAATAGGGGGATTGGGTAAGGGGCACTTGGTCCGTGAAATAGATGCTCTTGACGGCATTATGGGAACCGCCGCTGATTTTGCAGGAATCCAATTTCGTCTTTTGAATAGACGAAAAGGCCCGGCGGTGCAGGGACCACGTGTACAGGCAGATCGCAAACGATATATGCAATCTATTCAAGGCATCATTTCTAATTATCAAAACTTGACGTTTGTTGGTGGTGAAGTAACCGATTTATTAGTAACTGGTGATCGTGTTCAGGGTGTTGTCCTGGGGTCGGGCGAACAACTTGCGTCTGACGCCGTTATTTTAACGACTGGAACATTTTTACGAGGAAAAGTTTTTATCGGGGATGTGTCGTATTCTGCAGGTCGAATG
>CAXABH010000336.1:0-2817 GCA_963966925.1 uncultured Rhodobacterales bacterium | reverse complement strand
AACCGCTCGGCCCACGTGCCCTGTGCCAGTGCCATATGTTGATCATAGGAGTCGCCCAGCAGATAGCTCATTTCCTGTGCAAAACTGTTCACGTGCTTTTGGGTGCCAAAGGACAAATATTTCACTAAAAACGGCAATAAACGTGGTAAATAACGCCAACGTAGAAACAACGGTGAATTTTTCGACAGAACCATTTTGGGAATTTTTGCAATCAACCCCGGCACCGTCACAGGCAAAACCGCGCCTGCCGCCAATATGCCTGCGTTACCATAGGACGTGCCTGTACCCGGTTCAGCACGATCAACCAGCGTGACGTCATGACCAAAGCGCTGCAACCAAATCGCAGTCGATATCCCATTAATGCCAGCACCGATAACAACACACTTCATATCGCAGCCTCCTATTTCGGGCGAAGCTAAATTAAAGGGGCGCTAAGTCAAATGGGATTTTACAAAAAAAGGGACCGACGCAAGCGCCGGCCCTTAGTGGCATGTAGGGAGTTATTACAAACGAATAACAATTATCATTACGATAGAGCGTTGACTTCGATCACCCTTACGTGACAAATTTGTAATATTAACTTTTTGAGTCTGCGATCGCCTGCGCTGCCTTCTTAATAGCGGCTTGGGTAATCTCCAAGTCCGCCTCACTTAGGATCAAACTTGGATAGGTTTTTCCAGGTGATTTGAAAACGCCATTGGCACGCAATGTGTCATTCCATGCTTTGGCCGCCAGTGCATCGCCGTTTTGAACCATACGATAATCTAGCGGTTGGATTTCATGAAACACCACCTCAAACAATGTGGGATGCCCGACAATATGAAACGGCACGCCCGTTTCGCCCAATGCATCTGTGATCATTTGACGGATACGATTGCCCAAACCCAATAGGTGATCGTAGGCGCCCACGCGGTTCAAAATTTCCAAACTTTTCAAACCGGCGGCTGCGGCAACGGGATTACCAGACAGCGTTCCAAGTTGCATCAACCAATTTTCTGCACCAACATCAGATTTGTCAAAATGCGCCATGATATCATGACGCCCCACAATCGCAGCCAATGTAAAACCACCGCCAATCACCTTGCCCAATGTTGTGATATCTGGGGTCACACCATAATATTCCTGCGCACCGCCATAGGCAAAGCGAAAGCCTGTCACAACCTCGTCAAAAATTAACACAATGCCATAGCGATCGCATTCCTGACGCAGCAACTCTAGGAAACCCGGCACAGGTGGAATGATACGTTGCAGGGGTTCGACGATGATCGCCGCAACATCATTGGCGAATTCCGTTAGCAGCGATTGGATGTAGGCAAGATCGTTAAAAGGGGCGACCAGAACATTGTCTCCAACATCAGATGGTATGCCCGCACTGTCGGGCACGGCTTGTGGGAAATTTACACGTTTGCTGGGCGCAAGGCTCATCTGTGCTTCGGCGGACATACCGTGATATCCGCCTTCGAATTTCACAATTTTTTCGCGGCCCGTAAACGCGCGTGCAAGGCGAATGGCGTACATATCCGCCTCACCCCCTGTTGAGACATAACGCAGTTGTTGTGCGCAGGGCACCGCCTCACAAATCACCTCGGCCAGTTCGATCCCAAGTGTGTTATTTGCAAAAAATGTCTGCCCATTTGGCAACTGTTCTAGGACTGCTTCCATCACTTCTGGATGTCCGTGGCCCAGCAACATCGGACCACTGCCAATCAAATAATCAACGTATTCGTTGCCATCCATGTCCCAAATCCGCGACCCGATCCCGCGATCCACGATCACGCCCGCATCAAAATTGCCAAACCCACCTGCAGGCAGGACCGCACGCGCGCGTAGCTGCCATTCAGATTGTGTTGAAATACGATCCATCGATTACTCCAATTCCAATGCAGGCGTTCCAAGCACGTCCAAATCAGGCGCGATACCCAACCCCGCGCCTTTAGGCGGGGCAAGACGGCCATTTTCACGCCTTGGCCCATCGGGCGCGATATGTGGGGCAACATAACCGGACAAATCACACACGTTCATGACCCGCTTTGGATCCGTTGATGCCCCCAAATGGCTAAGCGCCGCAGTGGTGATGTCAGATCCCCATGTATCTTCGATACACATCCGTGCGCCCAGATGTAGGCACAGATCACGCGCTGTGCGAGACGCAGACAGGCCACCAAATTTTGACAATTTGATCGCAACCGCATCCATCACCCCCAATTGATACGCCTTCAGCATACTGGATGTATCATGGGCATTTTCGTCCATTTTCATCGGCAAATGGGTGGCATCTTTGACTCGTTTGCATTCTTCCATCGTGGCGCAGGGTTGTTCCAGCATGATGTCAAATTCTTGGACCGCGCGACCAACACGGATCGCATCAAGTGATGTGGCCCCACAGTTCCAATCGCCGTAAACCAATGGGCCTGATCCCACCTCTTCGCGCACCATGCGCAGGCGGGCGACATCGGCCTCCCAATTATTATCCGCGCCCAGTTTGACTTGGAATTGGGTGATCCCTTTGGCCTGTGCCTCGCGCGCGATTTTGACCATTTCATCCGGCGCAATACAGGTGATCGAATGATAAAGCGGCAAATCCGCCTGACGCCACCCTCCCAGCAAGGTGTAGAGCGGCATATTGGCCACCTTGCCCATAATATCCCACAATGCGATATCCAAGGCAGATTTTGCATATTCATGCCCAATCAACCATGCATTGGCCTTGGCCATCAAGGCCTCTGGCCCAACAGGGTCAGCGCCGCATAAAATGGGCCACAACTCTTGCATCGCAGGCGCGACACCCCCTGCATAGGCGGATAAATAGTGCGGGAT
>CAXABH010000335.1:0-2830 GCA_963966925.1 uncultured Rhodobacterales bacterium | reverse complement strand
TACCAAACAAATCGCCCGCGTTTGATCACCGATCAGTTGCTCCGCATCCTCTACATCTGGGATTAGCGTTTCATCACAATACAAGGCCCGCGTGTTTACATGTGATAATGTCAGCCACATGTCATGATTGAAATACCACGGGGCGGTCAATATTACGTCATCACCCGCCTGACACAGGCTGGCAATCACGGCACAAAACGCCTGATTGCAACCTGATGTAATCGCAATGCATTCATGCGAAAACTCTGTTCCATAAGTGCGCGACCACTTATCAGCCAGCGATCGGCGCAAATCCATGTTGCCCAAAATGGGCCCATATAGATGCGCGTCCCCTTCGGATAGCACATGCTTTGCCATCGCCTGACGCATTTCTAATGGAGGCGGGGCCGTTGGGGCCGCTTGGCTCACGTCAATCAGGGGGCGATGGGCCGGAAATTCCATGCCATCCAACCATTTACGCGCCGCTTTTATCGGCGGCGCGATCAGAGTTGATGTACGCCCCACATCTGACAAATGATCAATCTCTACCGCGATAGGGTTCGACATATTGCAATGCCAAATCCCAAGGGAAGAAGATCCAAGTGTCTTGGCTGACCTCAGTGATAAATGAATGCACCTGATCACGGCCCATTGGTTTTGCATAAACTGTCGCTACATGCGCCTTTGGCAACACTTTGCGCACAACTTCCAATGTTTTTCCCGTATCCACCAAATCATCAATGATCAAAACACCTTCACCATCGCCGACCAAGTCCTGATCTGGCATTTTAATGATGTGCGGTTCGCTTTGTGTTTGGTGGTTATAGGATTTTACGCTGATCGTATCGACCATGCGGATATCCAATTCGCGCGCTATAATCATCGCAGGCGCCATTCCACCACGGGTAATGGCAACAACGGCACGCCACGCGCCACCGTCTTCTGGGCCTTGGCCATCAAGACGCCAAGCAAGCGCACGCGCATCGCGGTGAAGTTGATCCCAGCTTACGTGAAATCCTTTTTCGTGGGGCAGGCGTTCGGTCATTGGTCTTTCTTTCCTGTCACTACATCAATATCGGGGGCATCCACAGCCTTCATACCGACCACATGATAGCCTGAGTCAACGTGCAGGTTTTCACCTGTCACACCAGAGCTGAGGTCAGATAACAAGTAAAGCGCAGATTTACCCACATCATCAATCGTTACGGTGCGGCGCAGCGGTGAATTCAATTCGTTCCATTTTAGAATGTAGCGGAAATCACCAATTCCACTGGCTGCCAGTGTTTTAATAGGACCCGCAGAAATCGCATTTACGCGGATATTTTGTTTCCCCAGATCCTCGGCCAGATACATTACAGATGCCTCAAGTGCCGCTTTTGCAACACCCATAACATTATAATGGGGCATAACCTGTTCGGCACCGTAATATGTCATCGTCAACATAGATCCGCCGTCGGTCATCAATTTTTCTGCACGTTGTGCAACAGCGGTAAATGAATAGACAGAGATATCCATTGTCATGTTGAAATTGTCACGCGACGTATCAACATAACGGCCACGCAATTCGGCCTTATCCGAAAATCCAATCGCGTGAACCAAAAAGTCGATTTTGCCCCACCGTTTTTCGATTTCGGCGAAAACAGTATCCACGCTGTCCATATCTGTGACATCGCATTCGACCAAAAAATCACTGCCACATTGTGCGGCCAATGGGGCGACACGTTTTTTTAATGCTTCGCCCTGATAGGAAAAGCACATCTCTGCACCAGCATCAGCACAGGCCTTTGCAATTCCCCACGCGATGGATTTGTCATTCGCCAAACCCATGATTAATCCACGTTTTCCTGTAAGTAGATTATTTGACATTGCCTCGTCTCCGCCCAATATTCATTTAACTTGCGTTTAGTTGATCAGACATAATCCATCAAGTCTGATCGTAATTATCACCTGTAATAAACCAAATGAGGCAGTAGATGAGCGGACCAGACGGCATTTTTAAGGGCGATAACCCATTTGACATCTCTCGTCGTTGGCTAGGCGAAGCAGAAGCGGGGGAATTAAATGATCCCAATGCCATTGCTTTGTCGACAGTTGATAGTGACGGTTTACCCAATGTTAGAATGGTCCTGCTAAAGGCCATAGATGAGGACAGTTTTGTTTTTTACACAAATTATAACAGTGTAAAATCACAAGAAATTAAAAACGCTGGAAAAGCAGCTTTTGTTTGGCATTCCAAGGCGTTGCACCGACAAATTCGTGTGCGCGGGTTGGTGGAAAAGGAAGATGGCGAACAAGCGGATGCGTATTATAATTCGCGATCGTTAAAAAGTCGGATAGGCGCCATTGCCTCTCAGCAATCTCAACCATTGTCGTCACGTGCGCGCCTTGTTGCAGATGTTGCCAAGGTTACCGCAGAAAATGGCTTAACCCCCAAAAGACCTGAATTTTGGGGGGGATGGCGCATTCGTCCAACCGAAATAGAATTCTGGGCAGACGGTGAATTTCGGTTGCATAATCGGTTTCGGTGGACACGCTCAGATGACAATCAGGAATGGGGAATTCAACGCCTATACCCTTAACTATTTGTTTTTAAACAGATAAGTTCATGTTGCATGAAATTATCACGCCAAAAACGTTACAAAAAAATATCTATTGCATTCCTTTAGCATAGTATTGCATGACTATAGTTAGGGGATGACAATACGCGGTGGTAACGTGATACAGGAAAATGAGCGTAAGCTTTGTGGGGTGGTCAAGTGGTTCGACCCTAGCAAAGGCTTTGGTTTTATCTTAGCTGATGGAACAACGGATGATATTTTGCTTCACGCAAATGTTCTTCGAGATTTTGGGC